>JAAYXX010000039.1 GCA_012515695.1 Chloroflexota bacterium | reverse complement strand
GACAAGACGGCCCGCAAAGGCGGTGATAACCCGTCCATCACCCGAGATGTTTCGGGCGAGGGAGTCCAGCAAGCTCTGCTCAAGATACTCGAAGGTACGGTGGCTAACGTTCCTCCGCAGGGGGGGCGCAAGCATCCGCACCAAGAGTTCATCCAACTGGATACGACAAATATCCTGTTTATCTGTGGCGGGGCGTTTGACGGGCTGGATGACATTGTTAGTGAGCGTACCAGGGTTAGGGGCGTGCTCGGCTTCCGCGGCAGCGAAAGCGTCCAGTCAATGAGTGTGGCTGAATTGCTGCGCGAAGTTAACTCTGATGACCTGCTGCAATACGGGATGATCCCCGAGTTTGTGGGGCGTTTGCCGGTAGTGGTATCGGTGGACCCGCTGACTCAGGAAGATATGGTTCGGATTTTGGTCGAGCCAAAGAATGCCCTGGTGCGGCAGTACCAAAAGCTGTTGGCGTTGGATAATGTGGAGCTCGAGTTCTCTCAGGAAGCTCTGGAGGCAGCGGCCCAGGAAGCGATCAGCTATAAGATGGGCGCGCGCGGTCTGCGTACAATCATTGAAGAGACCCTTCTCGATGTGATGTACGAGATTCCCTCGCATCCCGACATCCAACAGTGGACTGTCACAGCCGAGCACATCACCGAACGCCGTAACCGAGATCATAAAAAGTTTGACGTGGCTGCCTGATCGGCCAATCGCCTCAAGCCGGTCACGCCGAACCTCATAATCTGCTCTCATAGAGAGCAGCAACGTAGAGTAAGGAATAGCGGCTAGGGAGGGCCTCTCTAATCGCTATTCCTTATGTGTTTTATCGCACTTGTTTGACGCGCTATTGACGTTGGCATAGAATGAAGGATACGCAGCGCTTAACACCATGAGAAGGGGAGCGGCATGATAAGTAGTGCCGAGATCAGGGCCAAATTTCTCAATTTCTTCAAACGCCACGGCCACACCGTGGTTGCGAGTTCCTCGTTGCTGCCAGGCAACGACCCGACGTTGCTGTTTACCAACGCCGGAATGGTCCAGTTCAAGGATGTGTTCATTGGGTCTGAGCAGCGTCCCTATCGCCGGGCTGCCAGCTCGCAGAAGTGTATGCGGGTGAGCGGCAAGCATAATGACCTGGATGCTGTTGGTCCCTCGCCGAGGCATCATACCTTCTTTGAGATGCTGGGGAATTTCTCCTTTGGCGATTATTTCAAGGAAGGGGCGATAGAGTTCGCCTGGGCTTTTCTTACCCAAGAGCTGGGGCTGGACCCGGAACGCCTGTACCCTACCGTCTATGAGGAGGATGACGAGGCCTTTGACCTGTGGCAGAAAAAGACCGGCATCCCCGCTGCCCGCATTACGCGACTGGGCAAGAAGGACAACTACTGGGCGATGGGAGACACGGGACCAAACGGCCCCTGCTCCGAGATCATCTATGACCGAGGCCCAGAGCAGTGCTCCTGTCACCGCCCCGATTGCAGCCTGACGCATGAGTGTGACCGCTGGCTAGAGATCTGGAACCTGGTATTCATGCAATACGAGACCAGGGAAGACGGCGAGACTGTGCCTCTGCCACGCCCCAGCATTGACACCGGCATGGGCCTGGAGCGCATCACCTCTATTTTGCAGGGCGTCAACAACAACTATGATACCGACCTGTTCCTGCCCATTATGAACCGCACGCGGGAGCTATTGGGACAGGATGAGCAGGCCATGCGGGAAAACCTGGTGCCCTACCGGGTGATCGCCGACCACAGCCGCGCGCTGGCCTTCTTGATTGCCGACGGCGTTTTGCCGGGCAACGAGGGGCGCAGCTATGTATTGCGGCTGATCCTTCGGCGGGCGGCCCGCTTTGGGAAGCGGTTGGGGTTCGATGGCCCGTTCCTGGCCGAAACGGCGCAAGCTGTGATTGACACGATGGGTCACCACTATACTGAACTGGTGGACCGCCAGGACTTTATTCGACAGGTCATCACCCAGGAGGAGCAGCGGTTCCTGGTCACGCTGAACACGGGGCTGGCTCGCCTGGACGAGATCGCTTCTGGCCTCAAGGAGCAGGGCCTCAACGTGATCCCCGGCGAAGAGGCGTTCCGCCTCTATGATACCTATGGGTTCCCGTTAGAGATGACCCGCGATGCCGCTGAAGAGATGGGGTTGGCCGTGGACGAGCGCGGTTTCCGCGAGGCGATGGCTGCCCAACGCGAGCGCGCCCGTGCCGCGCAGCGGTTTGTCGTTGCTTCGGGGGGAGAGTTGTATCGGCGGCTCGACATCCCCAAGACCGTATTTCTGGGATATGAGACCACCAGCGTCGAGTCGGAGATTGTCGCGCTGGTGAAGGATGGCGCGCCGGTCTCGGAGGTAGAAGCTGGCGACGAGGTGCAGATTGTGCTGGCTGCTACGCCATTCTACGCGCAGGCTGGCGGCCAGGTGGGCGACGTGGGCGAATTGCACGCGCCGGGGGTTCGGGTGCAGGTGACGGACACGGTCAAGCCGCTGCCCGATGTGATCGTGCATCACGGCCATGTGGTTGAGGGACTGCTTCACACGGGGGGCCGGGTAACGGCGGTGGTGGATGCCGAGCGGCGCCTGGATATCGCTCGCAACCATACGGCCACGCACCTGTTGCACAGGGCGTTGCGCATGGTCCTGGGTGAACACGCAGCTCAGGCTGGTTCATTGGTCGCCCCGGATCGGCTGCGCTTTGACTTTT
>JAAYXX010000314.1 GCA_012515695.1 Chloroflexota bacterium | reverse complement strand
GCCATCCTTGGCGGCTTACAACTATGCCGGCTGGAAGCCGGCGGTTCAATCCTCTCCCACTTTGCTTTTTCCGGAGCAGTTACAGGACTATTTTAGCCTTTACGATAGCGCGGCCAGGGCAGGCTGCTAGATAAACAGGGTAATCGCCGAATCTCGCGCCTGCTGGATATAGGTTCCCACGCCGCCACATTCGTCAATCCAATCCTGCCGCAAATCCTCCGGTTTGATGCCCATGATATCCATCGTCATGTCGCAGGCGATGATCTTGCCCCCCAGGTCTTTGTAATCGGCCATCATCTTTTCGAGGCTGGCTACGTTGGCCCCTTTCATTCGCCGCCGTACCATCCACTTGCCCAGCCCCAAAAAGTGCATTTTCGACAGAGGCCCCTTTTCCAAGCCGTCTTTTTTGAGGCGGGTCAGGCCCCAGAAGGTAAAGAACATCGACACCTCCATGCCCATCGCCAGCGCGCCGTTGGCAATGATAAAGGCGCTATACAGCTTGTCCATATCCCCGCTTTGAACGACGATTGTTGCGCGGTCTGCCATTGTGCTCCTCTCTCGCCGCTCGTTAACGGCGAATGCGAATGCGCCAGTTGGTGTCGGTGCCTTCCACGCTCAACAGCTCCAGCCCCAGAGCCTCTACGGCCATCGGGATTTCCTTTTTGGAAGAGGGGTGCGTGCCGACCACCTCTACAATGTCGCCCGGCTGGGCCTTGCGGAGCGCCTTACGCGTCTCGACGAGCGGCACCGGGCAGGTCTCGTTCTTGCAGTCTACCTTGATCTCGGCCATGTTTCCCCCTTATTCAGTGAACTCTACTTCGACCCGCTCTATGTCCCACAGTGGCTCGATCCGCTCGATGATCTCGTCGCGGATGTTGTTGGCGAACTGGTGATCTGCCGGGAAATCCAGCAAGACCCGCGCCACCCCATTTTCCAGGGAGACATCCTCGACCAGTTTGGTGCGGATGATATCCAGGCCCACGGCCGGGTTCATTACGTGGCGCAGCCGTCGGCGCAGTTCCTCAAGGGTGGTGGGCTTTTGCTCCGTCACCAGGCCGTGCCGCTCCTCATAGTTCTGGATGGCGGCCCGCAGCCCGTCCACGGCCAGCACCGAGCAGTGGGTTTTGACGGGCGGCAGCCCGCCCAGCGCCTCAGAAGCCTGCTGCCAACTGATCTCTTTGGCTTCTTCCAGGGTCTTGCCCTTGGCCAACTCGGTGATAATCGAGCCGGTAGCAATGTTGGAGGCGCACCCGTAGGATTCAAACTTTATATCGGTGATGCGCTGGCTTTCCTCATCCACCATCAGGTAAACGGCCACCATATCGCCACAGGCTGTGCTTCCCTCGACGGCTTTGGCGTCGGGGTTCTCGATGCGGCCCACGTTGCGCGGATGGCGGAAATGCTCCATGACGATTTCGCTGTAGGGAACAGGCATGATCTTACTCCTTTCCTAACGGGCTGATGGCCCGCAAACTCTCAATGGCTTCGGCGAGCGCGTCGGCCACGGCGTCTATATCTCGCTGCTCGTTGAACCGGCCCAAGGTCAGGCGCACCGAGCCGTGCGCCCGCTCGTGGTTCCCACCAATTCCCAGGATGACGTGGCTGGCCTCTAGCGAGCGGCTGAAGCAGGCCGACCCTGTGCTGACGGCAAACCCGCGCATATCCAGGTGCAGCAGGATGGACTCGCCCTCCACGAACCGGAACGAGATATTGGCGTTCTGCGGCAGGCGCAGCGTGGGGTGGCCGTTCAGTCGCGCATGGGGTACTTGCAACAGGCGCTCGATCAGTTGGTCGCGCAGCCCTTGCAGGCGGGCGGTCTCTTCTGGCGTGACCAGCTCGACGGCCCTGGCAAACCCCACCGCACCGGGGATGTTTTCCACGCCAGCACGCAGGTTGAACTCTTGAAAGCCGCCGTCCATCCACTTGGCGATGGGCGTGCCCTTGCGGATATACAGCCCGCCGATGCCACGCGGGCCGTGGATCACATGAGCCGAGATGGTCACCAGGTCCACCGGAAGCAGGCGCACATCCAGGGGCACGCGGGGAAAGGCGTGCGTGGCGTCGGTATGCAGCAATACATCCCGCTCCCGGCAGATGGCCGCGATGGTTTCCAAATCCTGGAGCGTGCCGATCTCTTGATTAGCCATCTGGATGGAGACCAGGCTCGTCTCCGGGGTGATGCTGTTGCGTAGCTGGTTCAGGTCCACCCGCCCATACTCGTCCACATCCAGATAGGTCACCCGGAATCCGGCTTTTTCCAGGGCGCGGGCGCTGTTCAGCACGGGGAAATCCTCGACCTTGCTGGTAATCAGGTGCTTGCCCTTTTTCTCGCCCAGCGCCAGGGCCACCCCCTTTAGGGCCATATTGCTGGATTCCGTCGAGCCGGAGGTAAAGACTAGCTCCTCCGCGTCGGCCCCCAGCGCGCTGGCAATACTGGCTCGCGCTGCTTCCAGGGCGTCCTTGGCGTCGATTCCCAGGGAATAGCCGAACTGGGACGTTGCCACAGCATAGATGTCGAAATAGTAGGGCTTCATCGCGTCGAATACGCGTTCATCCAGGCGCGTACTGGCGGCGT
>JAAYXX010000313.1 GCA_012515695.1 Chloroflexota bacterium | reverse complement strand
GCCCCCTCAGCCTTACTCGCTTGGTACGGCCCCCACTCGGCGCACGCGGCTAGAGCCTCGGCTTTCTGCTTTGGGCTGTACGTCCGCTTTGCCATACCCCGCAGCCTCTTTCTCCCGCTTCTCAATCTCTGCCAATAGGCGCTCGATATCCCGGATTATTACGGAGGTTTCTGGAAACACAATTTCCCGTTTCCGCTCGATATCCCGAGCCACCCCAAGGCGCTCCCGTTCCACTCTAAGCAGGCCCTTCAGAATCTCCGTCCCAGCACTCAAATCCGGCGCATCCCCGGCTACCGGCCGCTCCATCAGACTCTACTCAGCGCGATTCCGCGTGCCGCAGCCGCAGAACGGAACCGCAGATACATATTCCGGTTACGTGTTCCGGGATGCATCAGACAATGGCAGTCGTCGCAAAGCAACAGCATGTTGGCGGGTTCAAAGGCCAAATCTGACATGATGCCGGTCTCGCTGATCGGATTGACATGATGAATGTGCTCAGCAGGCATTCCGCAGCCTTCACATCTATGCCCGCGTTGCTCTACCTCGAAGCGGAGCAGCGCCCGGTAATCACTCGCTCTGCTCATCTTCCCCCGTATCCACCGTCACGCTCACCGACCGCTCACGAGCGAAGCCCATCATGTTAACAACAGCCGCAAGCTCACTTGCCGGGATATCCAACTTGAGTCTTGCCGACCCGTCACCACCCACGTTAAACGCCGACTGAATCATCGGTATTGATGCTTCGAATGTAACTTTCATATCATCCCCTCATCCACGCCCAAACCCTCAGCCCCAGCAGCTTCCAACCCGGTATCACCCGGAAGCCGTACACAACCCCATCCTCCGCCTCATAGCAGGCATCGAAGCCAAAGAGCCACTGACGAATCCTAGTCATCTCACCGCCTCCAGGTATTTCCTGCGGCTCATGAATCGCTCGTAATACGGCATCGCTTTGTCCCATTGTCCTGTCGCCTGCCAGCAGAGCGGGGCCTTGCGGATTAGTCGCTCGATGGTGGGGCCGTGGCCCTCGTGCTGGCGCATATGACAGACGTGGCACATGGGGACGGTGGGAAGCTCGGGGTGCTTCTTGCGCTTGCGGTTGCGGCCCATGCCTACAGCCTCGGGCCAGTGACAGGTCTCGGGGTTGGGGGCGTTGCAGACCAGACAGTGAGTGGTCATAACTTCCCCTCCCTCACTTAATAACAACGAAAAGAGGCGCGATTCAGTACCACGCTCTCAGTCGTCATCGCTCAGAGAGGGCGTATAGCTCAGCCTGTCCTGTTCGCAAGGAGACCAGCCGCGGGAATTGATATGTCTAGCCCAGCTCAATTCTTCATCCCTATCTTGACGATCTAATGCCTCAATCACACCAGCGGAGGCATACTCAACCGCTATCCGTGACTGATGCCTGCGAACATCAATCAGGTGATTCCGAATAGACGTATACGCCCACGCTCGGAAGTCGCCATCGCCGGTCCACTTGGCAGCGGCGTTTACCAGCGCGCACATGCCCTCCTGTTCGCAGTCGGACCCCTCCAGACGAATCCCCAACTCGTGTGCCACTTTCAAAGCGTGCTTTCTGGCCCAACCCATGTTTTCGATAACAAGAGCGTGTGATTCCTGAACAGTCATGCTGTCCTCCTAAGACGGCCGTGGATGAGAGAGACGTTATGAATCGCGGCTTGGATGCTTTTGGTCGCACGCCCCAGCCGCTTGGCAATCTGCCGAACTGACAGCCCCTCAGCGTGTAGCTTCCGGGCCTCGCGCCGCCAGGGCTCATGGAGTACATCAGGGGAATGAAAAGGAATGTCGCCACGGATATACGTTGCGAGGAAGTGGAGCCCAGCCTCAGACCACTTTGCTCGGTTGCCGGGATTGAACTCGGTCCAAGGCTCAACGTATTCGTAATACACCGACTGAGCAAGCGCCGGCGACTGGTTGTAAAGCTCGTCCAGAGCCTGCTCGATTGCGCCGGTCCGGTAGCGGATCGAGTAATACCGCCCGATCTTCTCCCAGCGCTCCGGTGGACACTTGCCCTTCTCCAAACCCAGCCGGACAAGACACGTTCCACACTCTCTGGTAGCACATGGATCTGGAGGAGGCGGCGCCTCCCCCGAGGGAGCGCGTTCGTATTGAATACAGCTCCGAAACGACGAATGGTGAATGTGGAGCAGCGGGAGCACCGTCCTCAGCGCTTCGACCTTCTCTGCGATTGTCTGCAAGTTCACCTCCAACAAAAAACGCGAGTCACCCGTCCCCGAAAGGACAGATGGCCCGCGTTATTCGCGTAGCCCGTTGCGCTGCTTGT
>JAAYXX010000038.1 GCA_012515695.1 Chloroflexota bacterium | reverse complement strand
GATTCCCAGACCACCGCCCACTACGGCCACCGTGCCAAAATGCTCGATTTCGGTCGGCTTGCCCAGCGGGCCGGTGAAGCTCGCCAGGCTGTCCCCTTCGTTGAGGGTACCCAACAACCTGGTGGATTTCCCAATCTCCTGTACGACGATGGTGATGGTGCCCGCTTCCCGATCATAGTCGGCGATGGTCAGCGGAATGCGTTCCCCTTCTGCTGTGACCCGTAGGATGATAAACTGCCCCGCCTGAGCCTTGCGGGCCACTTCGGGAGCTTGGATGACGTACAGCTTGGTCACCGGCCCCAGGGTCTCTTTGGTCAAAATTTTATACACGGAAAGCCTCCTAAGACTTGTGGGTGCTATGCATGATACAGGGAATGGCAGCCTTTTGATTATATCGCAATTAGCCCTCGTGTCAAAATGATTCGTGCAAAAAAGCACAAGCGCCCATCGGCAAAATGTCAGGGAAGCTACCCCTGACACCTTGCTATCTGGCAATGGGCTGATTGTGCTGTGCGCGGCTAGTTCCCCAGTTCGAGCACCTGACGGATGACCCCGACGATGGCCCCGCCCAGGCGCAACAGTTGGCGGGTATCCAATGGCTGCGCGATGGCGTTCTGTGCGCCTTCTTCGATTTGCTTTGCCTGAGAGCGCATATACAGCCACCCGACCAAGGCCCCCAGTATGGCCCCTACCGAAGCGCCGCCTACGATATAGCGCATATCGTCTTTCAATTCTACCTCCCTCTGAGACCCGATCTTGTAAGGCTCGTCACAAATGTATGCACATAAGCGGTATTGCTTTGTATCCAGATAAATGGGGCTCGGATAGCAGCCAGGGCGCGGTGGATATTGGCCATCAGTCGGGCGTGAAATGCGCGCAACAGGACGAACCACGTTTCCAGCTTGAGCAAAAGCTGGCGAATGCCCCGGCAGATATACCAGCTCGCGATCAGCACGACCGCCAGAATCACCAACCATTGGAGAGCCAGGAAAATGATGGATGCGTCACGGGCGATAACCAGCCACTCTGGTTCCATAGCCTCCCTTTCCACCTGGCCCGTGCCAGGGTGTCAGATGAATTCGGTTTGATAGTCCAACAGCACCAGGTCGAA
The DNA here is from genome assembly GCA_012515695.1 of Chloroflexota bacterium. Lineage (GTDB taxonomy): Bacteria > Chloroflexota > Anaerolineae > UBA1429 > UBA1429 > JAAYXX01. The sequence goes on along the minus strand of JAAYXX010000038.1, from coordinate 4,508 downwards.
ATGGCCGTTGTCGATAAAGTGCACGACCCGCTCTAGCAACCCCTGGGCGTATTGCTTGTTGCTGGATACGCAGGCCACCGCCAGGGTGGAGAGTTGCCAGCTATCCTGGTGTTCCACCTCGGCAATGGAAACGTTGAACTCGTTACGCACGCGGGCGATCACCGAGCGCAACGTCTGCCGCTTTTGCTTGAGCGAGCCGCTTTCCGCAATCTGGATATCTATTGTACACAGCCCAACTATCGTCATTTCTTACCTCACCAGCCAGCCCATTGTACTAGCATGGGCGAAAAACAGCCACTTGCAGCAGCCACCGCTACCTGGTTTGAAAATGGATAGCGCCGTCCAGTTGCGCCATGGCCGCTTCCATCATGGCCTCTGGCATTGTGGGGTGTGTATGGATAGTATGGGCAATATACTCTGCTGTAGCGCCCAACTGCATAGCCAGGGCGACCTCGGCGATCATATCGCTGGCGCGTGGCCCCATAATGTGCACGCCCAGCACTCTGCCGCCCCGCCCGCCGCCTACGTCCTCGCAGACCATGCGGATCTGTCCCTCTGGCTCGCCCATCGTCAGGGCGCGGCTGCTCGCAGCAAAGGGGAACCGGCTGACCTTGACGGCCAGCCCGGCTTGCTTGGCCTGCTCTTCGGTCAGGCCCACGTCGGCAATTTCGGGCATGGTAAAGATGGCCGCGGGCACTACCCGGTAATCCATCTTGCGCTCGCGCCCCAACATATTCTCCACGGCGACCTGCCCCTCGTAGGAAGCGACATGGGCCAGCATATACTTGCCGACGCAATCCCCGATGGCATAGATGCCGGGGATGTTGGTTTGCATGTGGTCGTCTACCACAATGGCGCGGCCATCCATCTGGACGCCCGCCTCGGCAAGGCCCAGCCCCTCGGTGTACGGGCAGCGCCCCACAGAGATGAGCACAATTTCGCCCTCGGCGGATGCAGATTTGCCTCGCCACTCGTAGCGCACCTGCAACAACCCTTCCGGTGTGCGTTCGATGCACTGGCAATTCGCCCCAATGGCGATCTGCATACCCCGCTGCGAGAGCAGCGCGCGCATGCGTTTGGCTAATTGCTGGTCGGTAGCCCCGAGGAAAACCTCATTGTCCAGCACGCTGACCTGGCTGCCCAGCGCGTGAAAAATGCAGGCAAACTCGACGCCTATCACCCCGGCCCCAATCACCACCAGGCTTTTGGGGAGGTGAGTTAGCTCGAATATCCCGTCGGAAGTCATCACGCCGGGCAGGTCGCTGCCGGGAAGGGGGAGTTGGGCCGGAACCGAGCCGGTAGCGATGAGGATATTGCGCGTTTCCAGGGTGGACGTTTCCTCCGCGCCTGTCACCTGCACCAACCCCGGCGCGAGGATGCGCCCCATGCCCTGCAACACGGCGATTTTGTGCCCCTCCATCAGGCGGGCGATGCCCTCGCGGAGCGTGGTAACGACGTTTTGCTTGCGCTGCATCAACCGGCCAAAGTTGAGCTTGAACTCGCCGTCCACGTCGAGACCAAACTCCCCAGAGACGGCTTGCCGGTAAAGCTCTGCGTCGTGGGCCATCGCCTTGGAGGGGATACAGCCCCAGTTCAGGCAGGTTCCGCCCAGCAGGTCTTTTTCCACCAGGGCCACCTGCGCGCCCAACTGGGCGGCACGAATAGCGGCCACATACCCGCCGGGGCCGCTGCCAATGATGACAATATCATATTTCTGAGCCATCAGCGCTCCTCTGGTACCGTTTCCTCCTCGATCCGGTACGTGTAAACGACCTCGGCGTTGAGGTTCGCCGTCACGGGGCAATATTTCGTCTGTGATAGCTCGATCGCGCGTTCCACCGCCTCTTTGGAGATGCCCCAGCCGCGTACCACATATTCCAGCTCGATGCGCGTGAACCGGCGGGGATATTCCTCTGCCCGCGTGCCGTGGGCGTTCACCCAAAAGCCGGTCACCCGTTGGCGTTTCTTTTTGAGAATCGAGATTACGTCCATGCCGGTGCAGCCTGCTAGGCTCATCAACAGGGCCTCTTGCGGGCGAATGCCGCTATCGGCCCCGCCATGCTCCGATGATCCATCTAGCACGAGGGCTATGCCCGACTGTGAGGTTTTGCCCACGAACTGCAAACCCTCCGTCCAGGCGAGCGTGGCGTCATACGGTTTCTCTGACATTGCGCTTTTCTCCTGTACTATGGCAAGGGGAGATAAACACGGAACGGCGCAGCTTGATAGACCTGGACAGCGCCCAGGTAGCCGCCATTCCAGCCGCCCAGGGCATAGAGCATCAGGCCGTTGCCGTTGCCGACCGCCGATAACCCAAGCGTGCGCCATTCCCCGACGATGGGGCTTTCAAAGGTGGACCACAGGTCATTGGCGATGTCATAGCGCTCGCTGTAGCTCAGATAGCTATCCCAGCCGCCGCCCACCACATAGAGCGTGCCTTCTGACGCGGCCACGCTATGGCCTGCGCGCCCCACGCTCATAGGCGCGTGGGTGCGCCAGGGGTCCTGGCCTGCGGCCTCTAGCTCCAGGTCATACGATATGCACAGGTCATACTCGGTCGCGCCGTCATAGCCGCCGATCAGGTAGATGCGGCTGCCCACGGTGGCCGCCGCGATATCCCCCCGGGCCACTGCCAGAGAAGGCTTTTCGTGCCAGGTGTCGGTGGCGGCGTCGTAATAGTAGACGGTGTCCAGGTAGGTGTTGCCGTCCCAGCCCCCGAACAGGTAAAAACCGCCTTTTACCGGGGCGATGGCATAGTTGCAGATGGGACGGGGCATCGGCGCGGCGGTGGCCCATTGGTCTTGCTGGGGGTCATAGACTTCCAGGATATCGCGCACGCTGTTGTTCGCGTCATAGCCCCCCGGCACGTAAATCAGGCCATCCACCACGGCGGCCCCCACGTTGGCGACAGCCGTGGGTTTGTTTGCGCGGCGCTCCCATTGGTTGGTGTGGGTGTCGAGCGCCTCGACAAAGGGCGTCCACCCTTCTTCCGTCAGCCCGCTGAAGACGTAAATGATGCCGTTTAGCTCGGCCTGAGCAAAGCGGCTGCGCGGGGTCGAGATTTGGGCGACTGTCTGCCACCGTGACAAAGCCTCCGCCTTGGCGCTGGCGCTCACCTGGATGGGCTGGTCAATAAAGCGGTTGTTGGTGGGGGTTGCATTGGCCTGCGCCTGGGGCCAGGCCGCGACGGCCACGACCAACAGCGCGCCCACGACCAGCGCGATGCGCTGCGAAAGGGCCACCGGCCACGCCAGAGTGTGCGGCGATGGGATCACAGGCGTTTCGCGCCCAGGGGCAGGCTCGTGGCCTGCTTCCGGCGCCGCGGCATCGTCTTGCTCTGTAGCGGAGGCAGCGCCTACAGAGGCGTCGTCTTCCGCAGGGGCCGCGACCTCGATCAGCCCATGCTGGATAGCGTACAACGTGGCCTCTGTGCGCGATTCGACCATGAGCTTGGCAAAAACGTTACGCAAGTGCGCTTTGACCGTGTTGATGCTGATGGCCAGCTCTTGCGCGATTTGCTGGTTTGTCGCGCCAGTGGCAACGAGTCGTAATATTTCCAGTTCCCGCGCAGAAAGTTCCTCGGGAATTTCCAGAGTCATCTTGTGCCTTTCGCGTGATATCGCAGCGCCTTGATTCTACCACACTTGAAAGGCCATCACAAACACTCTCGCCGTGCCCGCCGCGATGGTTGAGCCAAAATGCAACAATGCAACCGTTTCGGCGACATTGCGTATAATATCTGTTAGGGTTGATAGTTTCGAGACCTGCTATTGCCACAAGAGGTCAGATAGTCACAAGGAGCTAAAGATGAATACCGAAGAAATGGCGATGGAACAGCCGAATGGACCCAAGTCCGAGCGCCGCGTAGTTGAAGCGGAGATCAGGCTGCCCAAGTTGGAAGAGCTGGAACTGCCCAAGATTGACATGGAGCCTGTCAAGGCAGTTGCCGAGCAAGTGCTGCTGACGGGCCTCGGAGTGAGCATTCTCATCGGGCGGGGGCTGGTAAAGGCCGCCAAAGCCGCCTATCGCGCAGGCAGCGAAGCCGCCGAGCACCCCGGCCCGCTGACCCAAGCGCTGCTTGGCCTGGTGCGTCGGGAGCCTGACAAGGCCCACCCCAGCGCCACGACCGAAATCAAGGTGCGCGTTCCTATCCTGCCTGTAGATAACTATGATCAGCTTACAACTGACGAACTGTTCGTGCGGCTGGCGTCCCTGTCGGACGATCAGTTGCAGGTTCTGCGCGAGTACGAGTTGACCCATCAGGCCCGGCCTCAAGTGCTGGAGGCTATTGATCGCTACCTGACTGCGGAATAAACTCACGTGCGGACGATACTTTATACCGGCAAGGGGGGGGTCGGCAAAACCACCCTGGCCGCGGCTACGGCGTTGCATAGCGCGGCCAGGGGCTACCGGACGTTGGTGATCAGCACGGATATCGCCCACAGTCTGGCGGATGCCCTGGACCTTTCCCTTGGCAATGAACCCTGTGCAGTCGGTCCTGATAATCT
>JAAYXX010000312.1 GCA_012515695.1 Chloroflexota bacterium | reverse complement strand
GCCCTCAGGCGCACGGGCCAGGTGCCCGGCGTGATTTATGGACACGGATTCGAGGCGAAAAGCGTCCAGTTTGACTATCGCAACATCGAACTGGTAATCCAACATGCAGGTACCAGCCGCCTCGTAACAGTCAACCTCGATGGAGAGACCCACGATACATTCATCCGAGATATCCAGCGCGACCCTATTACCCGCCAGATTTTGCACGTGGACATGCTCGCCGTCGTGGCAAGCGAGACCATGCGCAACATGGTGCCCATCGTGCAACACGGCGAAGCGCCGGTAACCGAACTGGGCGGCGTTATCGTCCAGATTTTGGACAATCTCCAGGTCGAGTGCTTGCCCCGTGATATGCCCGCCGAGATTGTCGTGGACATCAGCTCCATGGAAGGTTTCGACAGCCTGATCCGGGTCGCTGACCTGGCTATTCCGGCTGGCGTTACCGTGCTGGATGACCCGGACAGCGAAGTGATCTCTGTCACTGTGCCGCGCGCTACCGTCGAGGAAGAGGCAGAGGTAGTAGAGGAATCCGCTGCCGAAGAGGAAGCAGGCGAAGAGTAATATATCCTGCTCTCCCCGGCCTTTGGCGCGGGCCGCTCTTTTGAGCGGGTCGCTTTAAGCGGGCCGCTCAGGAGAAGGCTACTCGCAAGAGCAGCACCCACCAGCAACACAAAAAAGCCCCAGGCCGAGTTTCTCGACCTGGGGCTTATTTTACTGGTGGCGCATTCCGAGCGAACAGTTTGGGTTAGTGACGGTCGTAGTTCCCTCTGGTGGGGCGTGGCTTGGCCTCCGCTACCTTGATTGTCCTTCCTCCTACTTCTGCCCCGTTGAACTGGTTGATGGCCGTATCAGCGGCGGCGTCCTCAGCCATCTCGACAAAGGCAAACCCTTTAGACCGTCCAGTCTCGCGGTCCATGATGATGTTGACATCGACGACTTCGCCCACTTCGGCAAACACCGCGGCCAGCTCGTCTTCCGTCATGCGATAGGGCAAATTGCCCACGTACAGTCTCTTCCCCATTTTCTTACTCCCCTTTGGACTGGCCTGTTACACCTGCGTAACAGCAACGACAAACAAACACGATATCCAGCGGCGCTCAATGCGACGGCTGGTGTAACCCAAGACATAGAGACTATCTCGGCATAGCAGCCTTTGCTTTCACTTGCCAATATCCAAGCGGTTGGGGAAGAGAAGCACAGTTCGCACATCTGGACCCTGTCTCAAGCAACGGATCAGCAAACCGCACTGTCCCACAAACCCGTCCCGTATTCGTTCTATACAGGATTATAGCATGCATTTTAATCATAGTCAATAGTATTTTGATTTTTGGGCGAGATTCCCTGATTTAAGCGCACATCGGAAACGCCGTGGCGCGGCCCCACCATTGGCAGGGCCGCGCCACAGATAGATCGTCGGTTGTCGAAACTAGTCGGCCAGCAGGTCAGCCACCCATTCCAGGTTCAACTCGGCCAGCTTGGAAGCCGTCGGGACGCCCTCTTGATCCCAGCCCGCCAGTTGATAGTACTTGGCCCGCGCAGCCAGGAAATCCTCTTCCTTCACGCTCACGCCATCCGTCGGGCCGCCTACCGCCGGGAGCTGGAGCTTTTTCGGCATATAGTCGTCCGCCGCGCGTAAACCCTCGCGCGCGTTGAACGCCCGCATCATGTTCAGCCGCCGCGCTCCCACCAACATCAGCTCATAGATGCTCGTGCGCCAGCCGGTGATGGCCTGCACGGCCTCTACCAGTTGGTCCAGATTGTACAACTGCCAGGTAGGCCCCCAGACGAATTGGCACGTCCCCAGGCAATCCAGCGCGCTGTAGATGTACTCAGTAGTCAGCGCATAGCGCACCTTTTCCTCCGACAGGTCCCAGGCATGCTGCGGGTTGTTCAGCCCCAACTGGGATAGCTGGGCCAGCGTCGTGGGGTCAGATGTCGGCGCATAGGCGGGATCATGCTCGTGCGACATATGGTCCGCGCCAAAAGGATTTACCGCATAGATCAACGCCAGGGAGCGCTTGGCGCGTGGCTCGTGGGCCGGGAACTCTTGTTTCTTGCCCGTCACGACCAGGTCTTCGGCTCCCTTGCCGATCTTTTGCGCCGCCCGATAGCTTCCCTCGGCCAACAGGTCGCCCAGGCCCTCGCGCCGGGCAATCATCTCCACCATTTGCACCATCGCGGCGGCGTTGCCAAAGTGCAGGTCAATCCCGCCCGTGTCTTCCTTGGTTAGAATGCCTTGCTCGTAGCAATCCATCGCAAAGGCCACCGTCGCGCCGCAGGAAATGGTGTCCAGCCCGTACTTGTTGCATATCTCGTTGGCCTTGGAGATAGCCTCCAGATCATCTATGCCGCAATAAGAGCCGGTGGTGGCAATCGTCTCATATTCCGGGCCGCCATAGCGGGGATCTGTCGCAAAAGGCCCCGTGGTCTCGACGACGCGCTTGCAGCGCACCACGCAGCCATAGCAGGTGTCTCGCTCTTTAAGGATCGTCTCGGTCATGGTCTGGCCCCAGATTTTCTGCCAGCCCTCAAACACCCCGCTGCTCCAGTTGCGCGTGGGCAGCGCCCCAGTCGCCTGTAGGCCATTGATGCCGCCCGCCGTGCCATGCAGCCGGAACGACCAGACGCCGCTCTCCTCCAGATTATCAGCCCCCCACCTGGCCAGCTCGCGCAGTTTTTCCTTGTCGGCCAGCTCCACCGAACCATGCCCGCGAACGGCCACCGCCTTGAGCTTTTTCGATCCCATGACCGCGCCCATGCCCGTGCGGCCACAGGCCCGGTTGCTCATGTTGATAATGCAGGCCATACGCGACAGCTTTTCCCCGGCCGGACCAATCTGCAAGACCTCTATCTTCTTGTCGCCCAGCTCCTCACGAAGGGCGGCCTCTGTCTCGCCAGTGACCCCGCCCCACAGATGGGCTGCGTCGCGCAACTCGGCTTCGCCGTCGTGCACCCACAAATAGACCGGCCTGGGCGACTGTCCCGTAATCACGATGGCATCAAACCCCGCCGACCTGAACTCGGCAGGCCAAAAGCCGCCCCCCTGTGCGTCGCCAATAGCCCCCGTCAGCGGGGATTTGGCGTTCGCCATCACCCGGCTCTGCCCGCTAATGGGCGCGCCGGTCATCACCCCCACAGAAAGCACCAGCACATTGTCCGGCCCTAGGGGGTCCGCGTGCGCGGGGACCATGCGCAACAGATAGTGCATGGCCATGCCGCTGCCTCCCATTGTCATTCGGTAGAAGGATTCGGGCGGCTCCTCTACCTCGATCTTGCCCGTCGTCAGATTGACGTGAAGAATCCTGCCTGCATACCCGAATGGCATTTCACTACCTCCCTTGTCGTGAAATGAAGCGACAACCCGCCACCATGATCTGGCAGCAGTATAACATACGCCCCACCTCACCACAAGGCCCCTGGCGCGTGGCTACAAATAGAGATTTGCTGCGATAGCCCGGCGTGCCATTTCGTAGGCAGTTGAAACTGCACCAACGTTTGCATCGGCATAGGCAGTCAAAACTGCACCAACGCTTGCGTCGCCAACGAGTTGGCGATGCAATTGGTTGCTGCGGTTTCAACCGCCCATCTCAATGGCGCCGGGCTTGGCGCGTGTCAGCATACCTGGTATAATCATGCACCTCCATGAGTAGCCGCCTTCGCTGACGAGAGCACGGGCCATTTCTTCACCTTTCCTTAACCGTAAAAGCCCGGCAGCGCGGTATACTCATGGTAGTGGCTGGGCATATGCTTGCGCGCCGTTTCCCGGCCCCGCAGCAGTGGGTAGGGATATACCGGCGCGCCGTTCCCCGGCCCCGCACTCGCCCACGCGACACCATCCTTTCAACATCAGGGGACTGTATGCCATCGAGAACCGTCTTTCTCATCTGCCTGAGCGCCGCCATCATCCTGGCCTTTGCGCCCGCCGCCATCGCCGCACACCCTGACGCACCAACCCACGCGGCCACCCAGCCCCCTCCCGGCGCGTCGCCCCGCATCCTGATGAGCGACGCCCGCTTCATCGCCACCGGCCAGCCCGTGCGCGCGACGCTCCCCCGCTCGGCGGCCAGCCTGTCCCATGTCGAGCTTGCCGATCCCGGCGGCCACGTCTGGTCTCTCACCGACGCTGTGGATTTCCTGGGGTACAAGCATGGCGTCTCGCCGCAAGTGCTGTTGGCCCTGGCCGAACATTTCTCCGGCCTGCTCACCCGTGGCGCGCCAGACGCTCAGGTCAGCCGCAATCTCATGGGCATTCGCTCGGCACAAGGCAGCAGCCTGTGGGATCAACTGGAAGCGGCCGCCATCGCGCTGAGTAGCGCGTTCTATACCTATTACAACGGCCAGCCGCAACCCACCGCCAAGCTGCCGGACGGCACAACAGTCTCGCTTCAGGCGGACAACGCCGCCACCTATGCGCTGCTGGCCTATTTCGCGCAGGTCGTGGACACCGCGCAGGCATGGCGGCAGGCCATCGGCGCGGCGGCCACCGACCAGCAGGGAACCAGCGCCGAGGGTGGCGGCTTTGCGACAACCTTCTCGGCGAGCTTTGGCGACCCCCAGGCGGGCTATCTCTCTGCCCCGCGGCCCACCGCCGCCGACCTGGCCGCCATGCCCACCCTCAAGCTCCCCTGGGCCTACGGCGACCGCTGGAACTTTAACTGTGGGCCTCACGACGCCTATTTGCAGGGGCTGGACTTTCAGCCCGTCGGCCATCACGGTTGCTCGCCCAACATCGTGCCAGACCGCTATGTGGCCGCCGCTGCACCGGGCAAAATGACCGCCGACATCATCCCCTACTTTTTGGTCATTGACCACGACGGGGATGGGAACGTGAACACCGGCTGGCAGACGGTCTACGGCCACACAGCCAACCGCCTCAAACAGCCCGGCCAAATGGTGGGACAGGGGGAACGCCTGGGCAATCCCTCTTGCCTGGGAGGGACCGCCACCGGCGTGCACCTGCACTTTGCTGTCAAGTACCGCAACGTCTACCAGCCCGCCGCCGGATTGGCGCTCTCTGGCTGGACGGTACACAACGGTCTGGCTGCCTACCACGGCACGCTCACCAGGCCCGGCGACTCGACCAGCCCGCGCGAGTCCGGCTATCGCCCCGGCGGCGCCTGGGATTTCTCCCGCTCGCTGATGACCTCGGACAACCAGGAAGGCGACACCACGCCGCCCACGTCCTGCGTCCTGCCTATCCAGGGGCCGATCCCCGCCGACAGCAGCGTCCAGATCACCTGGGAGGGGAGCGACCCCACGCCGGGGACGGGCGTACAGAGCTATGACGTGCAGTATCGCATCGGCCCCACCGGCGATTGGACCAACTGGCTCATCAATACGCCCTCAACCAGCGCATCCTTTGGCCCCACACAGCCGGTCACGCTGCAACCCGGCTACACCTACTACCTGCGCTCCCGTGCCACAGACGGCGCGGGCAATATAGAGGCGTACCCCGCCGGAGACGGCGACGCCCAGTTTACGGTGCTGGTCCCTTCGGGCGCCACCGAGCGCATCGTCAACGGCGGGTTCGAGTCAAATGAGGGGTGGCAGATCCCGCAGACCACCTATCCCGCCGCCTATGGCACCGCTATCACGCACACGGGGCAGCGGGCCATGCTCACCGGTATCACCGACGCAACGCGAAACACCTACAGCTATTCCTCCGCCCAGCAAACGATCCACATTCCGGCGGACGCCACCAGCGCCACGCTGCGCGCCTGGCTCTACCCGGTGAGCGACGACCCCGCCACCACGGCGCTGGCCCAGCCCATGAGGGTGGGCGGCGGGCCGGAGGCGCTATCGTCTGCGATAGCGTCCACGCAAGACACGCAATACGTGTTGGTGCTAGACGCCAACGGGGTATGGATAGACACGCTTCTGTGGCAGTGTACGAACAGCCGCCAGTGGGCGCTGCACGTGTTCGACCTGTCGAAATACGCCGGGCAGGTGATTACCCTGCGCTTTGGGACGTACAATTCGGGGACAGGCGGCGTGACCGCGCTGTACGTGGACGATGTCTCGGTGGAGTTGGGCCAGGCGGCGCCACCAACCCCGCCCCCCGATCAGACGATAGCCTGCCTTTTGCCGCTGATCTACCAGCGCCCCGCGTCCCCGTCCAGTGCGCCCACCCCGACGCCCGTGGCGTACCCGGAGCCATAAGATAACGTTCGTAGCCGCGCTTTCTGGTGTGCGCGGCTACGATTCCCCCTTGCTTCCCTGCGCTTGCGCTTGTTTCCACCGCATTCCCTGTTATAATGCCACCACCACCCGTGAAAGCACCATCTCCAGCAGCACGGGCGCGCTTTTCCCATCACCTGTCAGCCAACGGACAATCAGACCGTCGAGGAGGTAACGCATGAATTTGGCAGCCATTGAACAAACAATCAAGAGCAAGAGCGCGGCGCTACGGGCCGCCGAAGACGCCTTCCAGTGGCGATTTTACCAGGGCAGCCTGGACAACGGGCAGGCCGTGGACCTGGACGATAGCTCCTGGCCCGAGGTGACCCTGAGCCATTCCTGGGTGGGCGCAGCAGGCGATGTCTGGTTCCGCAAGACCTTTTCCTTCCCGGAGCAGGTCGAGGGCATCCCCACCGCCGGGGCGCGCGTCGAGCTTCCCATCCTGATGCCCATCCATAGCAACGTCTTTGTGAACGGCGTCGAGCGCGTAGCCGAGCCTTCCTGGCTGGATACCCGTGCCGTGCCCCTGGTCATCTCGGAGCAATACCAGCCCGGTGAGACCATTCAGGTCACCATGCACGCCTATCAGGGCGACGGCTTTGGGGTAGCCATCGCCAGCCGCGTCGAGGTCAGCACAATCGAAGACATGATCTTTCGCCTGGACGTGCTGCTGAACCAGTTGCGCGTCACCTACCATCTGGCCTACGAAGGCCCCTCCGCCAGCGCAGAGCGGCAGGCCATCTGGGCAAAGGCCGTGGCCCAGCTCGACACCGCTGCCCTGGCCGCCAACGCCTGGGACGCCTGGTGGGCCAGCGCGGATCAGGCCCGGCAAACCCTGGCCCCGTTCGAGGCGGAAGCCAAGACCTTTACCACGCATCTCATCGCCCATTCGCACATTGACATGAACTGGTTGTGGACCTGGGAAGAGACCGTGGACGTTGTCCGGCGCGATTTCATCGCGATGGATAGCCTCATGGAGCGGTATCCCGATTTCCGCTTCTCTCACAGCCAGGCATCCACCTACAAGGCGATGGAAGACTACTATCCCGAGATATTGGAGCGCGTCAAGCAGCGCATCGCCCAGGGCAAGTGGGATGTCACCGCCAGCACGTGGGTAGAAGGCGATGTGAACATGCAGAGCGGCGAGTCGTTGGTACGCCATCTGCTGCTGACCCGCCCCTACATCCAGAGCAGGCTGGGCGTGCGGCCCCGCATCTGCTGGGAGCCGGATACCTTTGGGCATTGCGGAACCCTCCCGCAGCTTCTCCAACAATCGGGTATTGACTACTATTACTTTTGCCGGGCGGGCAAGGGCCAACCCCTGTTCTGGTGGGAAGGCATTGACGGCTCGCGTGTATTGGCGTTCAACGACCCCTTTGGCTATGGCGGCGTGGTGGAGCCGGACGGCCCTACCCTCATCACCCTCGACCTGAGCCGACGCTATCAGTTCAAGCGGGGCATGTTCCTGTATGGCGCGGGCGACCACGGCGGCAGTGGCACGGCCCGCGACATTGAGAAGGCCCTCAAGCTGGACGCCACTCCGCTGTTGCCCCGTACCAAGATGAGCGACGTGATTTCATTCTACGACGCGGCCCGCGAGGAAGCGTCAGACTTACAGGTGATTCGGGGCGAGCTAAACACCACCTTTGAGGGGTGCTATACCACCCACGGCGACATCAAAAAGTTCAATCGGCAGGGCGAGAACAGGCTGCTCACCGCCGAGACCCTGGCGACGCTATCCCGTACCCTCACCGGCACGGAATACCCGGCGGACGACCTGCGGGAATCCTGGCGCACGCTGCTGTTCCACCACTTTCACGATATCCTTTGCGGCTGCGCCATCGGGGCCACCTATCGCGAGGCCGCGGAGAGGCTCCAGCCGATGTTGGACGACGTCAAGGTCATCGCCGCCGACTCGCTGGCACAACTGGTCGGGAACGTGGACACCAGCGCGAGCGCGGACGCGGATACCGACCTGCAATTCGTGGTCTGGAACCAACTGGCCTGGACGCGCACCGACGTCGCCCGCTTCCCCGTCGAGGCGTTGAAGCAAGTGCCAACGGCCCTGGTAGATGATACGGGCAAGGTAACCCCCGTGCAGGTGGTCGGTGACGAGCTGCTGTTCATCGCCAGCGACATCCCCGCGCTGGGCTGCCGGGTCTATCGCCCCACCAACCAGACCGTAGACACCGACCTCGTCGCCGAGGACGACGCCACCTTGCAGAACAGCCTGCTCAGGTTCCACGTACATCCCACGTCCGGCGCTATCGACAACATGGCAGACCTGGAACTGGGCCGCGCCATTGACACGCTCGGCACCTGGAGGGGCGTGGAGCGCCGCGATAGCGCGGGCCATATCAACCGCCTGCAAGTCCTGTGGGAAACGCCGCACACCATGTCCGCCTGGAACATCGGCGATATCACCCGCATCGACAACCTGGTTACCGGCGCGCAGGTGCGCGTGATCGAGCGCGGCCCCGTGCGCGCCACCGTCGAGGTCAGCCGCGCTTTCCTCAACTCGAGCATCACCCAGCGTTATCACCTGTACGCGGGTATGCGGCGCATCGACATTGACACCGAACTCGATTGGCACGAGTCCGGCGGCAAAGACAAGGACGCGCCCATGCTGCGAGCCACGTTCAAGCCGCGGCTTGGCCCCGGCACAGCCACGTTCGAGGTGCCTTTTGCCGGACTGGAGCGCGTTGCCGACGGCGACGAAGTCCCCGCCCTGCGCTGGTCCGACGTGTCCGACGGGCAATATGGGCTGTCGTTGCTGAATAACGCAAAATACGGCCATCAGGCCCACGGCGTTACCCTGGGCCTGACGCTCGTTCGCGCCCCCTACGAGCCGGATAACCTGCCCGACCAGGGGTTGCAGACATTCACCTACTCGCTATACCCGCACGCGGGCGACTGGCGACAGGCAAGCACCGACCGGCGCGCCGCCGAGTTGAACCAGCCCTTGCTGGTCGCCGTGGAGGGCAGCCATCCCGGCAGCATCCCGGCCAACCAGGCCATGCTCACCTGCGAGCCTGCGGGCGTAATGGTTACGGCGGTCAAGGTCGCCGAGTCCGACCCCAACGCGCTCGTCGTGCGGCTTGTCGAGATGCACGGTCAGCCCACGCAAGCCCGCCTGCGCTGGGTATGGCCTGTCGAGCGCGTCGAGGAGGTCAACATCCTGGAAGAGCATCTGCGCGACCTGGACGCAGAGACCCACGGTTGCCAGGTAGACATGGGCCAGCACAAGGTCGTCACCTTGCGCCTGACCCTGGCCCCTGCCTGATACTGTACTATAGAACAGGAGAAAAAAGGCATGCAAATAGGGTTTGTCTCCCTGGGGTTGGGGAAAAAGCCTCTGGAAGACGTCCTGCAGGTGGCAATTGCCACGGGCAGCGAGGCGATCGAGTTGAATGGCCGCCCGACGGTACACAGCAACCTGTGGGCGCCACCTATAGACTATACTGCCATCCAACAGCGCATCAAGGCCAGCGGCGTTACTGCCACCAGCCTGGGCGGGTATAGCAACTTTGCCCAGCCCACCGACGACGGCCTGGATCAGCAAGTGCAGCAACTCGTGGGCTACTGCGAGGTAGCGCGCGCAATGGGCATCCCCATCGTGCGCGCCTTTGCCGGGGACCTGCTGGAAGGCTATACCGTGGACGACATGTACCCGCGCATGGTCGCCGGGTTCAAGGCCGTCACCGAGCAGGTGGCCGACTGGGGCCTGCAAATCGGCATCGAGAACCACGGGCGACTGATCAACCACGGCGACTATCTCTACAGCCTGATCCGCGACGTGGACAGCCCCATTCTGGGCATCACCCTGGACACGGGCAATTTCTGCTGGGCCGGGCATAGCATCGACACGGCCTATGGCTTTTTTGAGGAACTGGCCCCGCTGGTGGTGAACGTGCACATCAAAGACGGCAAGTTCATCGACGGCCAGTGGACCCTGTTCCCCGCCGGGCGCGGAGACCTCGACCTGGCGGCCCTGCTCGCCACGCTGGACGATCTGGACTATGACGGCCCCGTCGTCAGCGAGTACGAGGGTGAGGACGATTTCGTCCTCAGCACCACCGAGAGCGTCGCCTATCTGCGCGGCCTGCGAGACGCTCTGAGCGAGCGGTAGCGCCTGCAACGCGGCGCGTTATACGCGGGCGCGTTGCATAGCAGCATCACGGGGCAGTCCCCTGTACGATACGGGGACTGCCCCGTGGAATCTACCATCGGAACGCCCAGCAACTGCTCCACCTGGGGCTGAATGTCTCAGGCTGCGGAAAGCCGCTAATGAGTTTTGACAAAATAGCTCGGTAATAGCCCTTGCTAAATAGTAAATCTCCATAATGCCAGCATCATTGGACCGCCGGCTTCCAGCCGGCATAATTGTAAGCCGCCAAGGATGGCGGCAGCCCAATGCGGCCTCCCACCTCCCCCTTCCCTTCAGAGGAGGACAGTAATGCGCCGTTACGGCGCGAGCTTGCGCGCCTGCAAGGCGCGGCTACCTGTCCGCCCTTCCCCAAGACAAGAAAAATAGACATAACCCGCGCAGCGCAGTTGTTTGAAACTCTTTTCAAAAGATGGTATAATAGGAATGGTCGGCACAATGTTTGTTAACCCCACTGCATCCACAACTGGCGGGGCCTTATAGGAGGACGCGATCTGCAACGAACTTGCGTAACGCTATGGTCTGGCGTGCGAGGTGACAGCAACTCTACGCGATCCTCTCGGCGCCAGCTATCTGGGTGGAAGGGCCTTATCGTCGGGGATGGCTGTCCGCCACTGCAATCAGGCGCGACAGCTTTTTTTTATATCTGTGCTATCACAGCCAGACCCATGGCAGGGCAAAAGGGCCTCTGACGGTAGGCGATTGTTGGTGATAGGCATCGTGCGTAGATCGGTATCATGGGGGGCAAATCTCATGGCTATGTACCCAATTGGCAGCAAAGTGGTTCATCCTTGTTACGGTGCGGGGATTGTCGTCCGCATTCAGGAGAAAAGCATCGGCGAGAATAGCCACTTCTACTATATCATCAAAACCAAATCCAAGTCCATGCAGCTTATGGTTCCTGTGCAACGAGCACAGTCCCTTGGCTTGCGCACAGTGGGCGACCTACAGGAATTGCGAGAAACCTTGCTCGACCACTGCACTACCCCATGCGAGGACGAAATCAACCGCGATCTGCGTGCTCGTCAAGAGTTGATGCGCGAGCAGCTCAAATCCGGCTCCTATGGCGAAGTAGCAAGCGTCGTGCGCATCCTCTTTTTCATGAACAGCCAGCGCTCTCTAGGCACGATAGACCGGCAACTCCTGGACCAGGGGAAGGAACTGCTGGCCAGCGAGTTGGCCCTTGCCGCCGACGCCGAAATCAGCGAGGCTATGCAAGAGATCGAGTCGAACCTGGGGCGCATGTTGGCAAAAGAACAGTAGCGCGCCACACACACCACGTCCCAAGCGAGACCGGTTGGGGTTGGCCGGTCTCTTTTTGTGTCCGGGCCTCAGTGGCCGGGGCGCTCTTTATCGAGCAAAATGGGCAGGCGGAACGTAAAGACACTTCCCTCGCCAAGCTGGCTTTCCGCCCAGATATTTCCCCCCAGGGCGCGCATGATCTCCCGGCTGATATACAGCCCCAACCCGATGCCAATGCGACGATCAGACTGGCAAGCCTGGTAGAATTGCTCGAACAAATGCGGGAGGTCCTCTGGGGGAATGCCAGGGCCAGTGTCCGCCACGCTAACCAGGGCGTGCCTGCCTTGCTGCTTGATGGAGACGTCAATCCGCCCCCCCGGCTGGACAAACTTGAGCGCGTTTTCCAACAGATTCGCCAATACCTGCTCCAGCCGCAACGGGTCCGCCATCACCCAAAGCGCCTGGTGTGGATTGCAGAACCCCAGCGTCAGCCCCTTGAGTTGCGTGCGTAGGGCAAGCTTGTTTACCGTGTTGGCTACCAGTTCATCCAGGCGCACCCGCTGCATTTGCAAGGCAAAGTGGCCCGTCTCGATGCGCGACAACTGAACCAGATCATCCACCAGCCGTTCCAGGCGGTTCGTTTCGCCTCGAATATGCTGGGTGAAATGCTGATAACTCTCCGGCGTCAGGTCGTCCAGCTCGCTCATCAGGTCGGCAAAGCTGACAATATGTTGCAACGGCGTGCGTAGCTCGTGGGCCACTTGTGAGGTAAACAAGGCCAGCGCCTTGCCTGCCGCTCTCTCGGCGGTAACATCGTGGATGAGGCGGATTGAGCCGTCCGCCGGGTTCTTGAGCGAGGCCGGGCTGATCCGCAGGCTGACCGAGTTCCCCGACGGCAGATCAATCTCCATCTCATAAGGCCCTACAATCGAACCGCCAGACGGGTCCAGCAAGGCCCGCAGCCGCGCCGGGCAAGCGCGCTCATTGACCGGATTGATGGGAAAGCTCAACGACTCCTGGCGCAACTCTAACAGGTCATACACCATCGGGTTCATCCGCAGGATATACCCATCCGGGCCAAGCATAATCAACCCATCGGTCAGGCTCTCGATGATGGCCTCGCAGAGTTGCCGCTCGGCGACAGCCTCGTGCAACAGGTGGGCCTGGTGGATGGCGACAGACGCCTGGGCTGCCAACGTCTGCACGTGCTGTTGATCGGTCGTGCAAAAGGCCGCTACCTGGCTGCTGCTCAAGCTCAACGTGCCCAGAGCCGTCTCCCCGACGAACAGCGGCGCGACCAGCAGAGAACGCAAGTCCGGCCCCGAATGCAACGGCACGAAATCCGCAGCAGAGAGAGTGTCATCCACGCATACAGTTGTCCGGCTGAGTAACGCCCGCCCGGCGATACCCACATCCGCCGGAATCCCCGAAATCTCGCCATCAATCACCGATGGCTGCGAGCAGACCCGCGCCCGCAAATGGGTGTGTTCCGCGTTTAGAAGGTGGATCACACACTTTTCCGCCGAGGGGGCAATCTGCAAAGCCGCGTCCACCATCATCTGTAGGATTTCATCCAGGCTGCTGGCGCTGACCATTTCGCGGCTGATGCGTAGCAACAGCCCGCGAACATCCTCACTCGGGACCAGTTCCAGTGCTGCCGTATGCAAAGGAAGCTCCTTGGTAGAACGAAAAGCAGCGGAGGTGGCCTCATCCAAATGCACCGAGCCTGTCTGGTTGTTCACCTCTGTCATTTCGTATCTTCCATCCGGTTTATATTGCCTAATCTCGCTTCCACATTATAGGCTCGATAGCGATATTATCCAAGTGCTTTTCCGTCTCGATAAGCTGCTCTCTACCCTGGCACATCCCACGGCAACGGTTTGCTTTCGTCACGCGCCAGACGACAGGCCCCCGCCGGGCAGGCGCGCGCGCACACGCCGCACCCCATACATGCATCGCCATCCACCTGCGGCGGATTGCCTGCCTGAATCGCGCCGAACGGGCAAACCTGCACGCACCGGGCACATGCCCGGCAGGCATCGGCATCTATCTGCGCGACATAGCCCGACGAGACGACCATCGGCGTCCCGTGGGCGTGGGCCGACATGGCCCCACAGCAACACGAGCAACAGTTGCAGATCGCATAAAAGCGGTCCAACATGGCCCGCTTGAAAAAGGCGTGATGCACGTGCCCCCGCGCTGCTTCTGCCGCCAGAATATCCACCGCCTCTTGAGAGGTGATGGCGCGCGCCCTGTCTGGGTGATGCTCCAGCACAAAGCTGGCAAACGGCTCGCCCACTATCAGACACACGTCCAGGGGCAGGCAGGGGTGCTTGCGGGCCACCCGACAGGGGCAATCCAGCACGGCAATATGGTCGGGGTCGGACAAGATCAGATCGCGTGCGCCCTCAAAGGTCATCACCTGTTCGGGAACCACGGTGTTCACATCCTCCTTGATCTGCACCAGTCGCGTGGCGCGTTCCAGGGGCATCACCTTCCCGTGATATTCGTTCGCCCAGCGCCGGGGGAATAGCGCCCGCACCAGGAACGGAGCGAAAAATGGCAGCAACAGCCGCCGCTGCCAACGCTCGCCGATGCCCGAGCCGATATAGCCATACGGCCAGCGGGCATAAGCATACGTATGCACAAAGCGCCACCAGGGCTGCCCGGCCTCGCGTGCCGCTCGCCACAGGCGGCACGTAGACGCGCTGACGCCGAACCGGCCCAGCCAGGCCCGCCACCGGGCACCCACTCGCCAGAACCACTCGCGCATATGCCTCCATCCCTTTTCATACGCTCTACCTGCGCCATCGTATCCCGACAGCCCTCTCTTGGCAAGGGGCAAAATCGCTTTGACCCTCTCGCCAGGCGAGAGTACAATCACCATAGCCTTGGGGCTGGTAAACCCAGCCATCTGTCCGGTGATGACCTTCATAGTCATCAACACAACTAACAGGAGCAATGTCATGATCAAGATCACCGACATCAAGTGCTATGTGTTGCCCCACACCGCCCCAGAGCCGCGCTTCCACTGGCGGCAGGGCCTGCCCGGCGATGGCGACGGCACGCCTGCCGGCGAAACCACCTACACCGCCATCGTCCGCGTGGATACCGACGCGGGCATTACCGGTACAGCGGGTGGCGGGCGCGGCCCGCGTACCGCCGACATTGTCCGGCGCCGCCTCAAAAAAGAGTTCATTGGCCGTGACGCCCTGAACACTGAACTGCTCTGGCAGCGCATGTGGGAGTTGGACCGCCTGGAAGAGTTTGCCGTCCACGACCTGGGCCTGATCGACATCGCCTGCTGGGATATCAAGTCTCAGGCGTACGGCATTCCCCTGTATCAGCTTATGGGCGGCTATGACCGCCGCGTGCCCGCCTATGCCTCCACCGTCACGTGGGACACGATGGAAGAGTACGAGCGGCACATCAAGGAATGCGCCGACGAAGGGTTCTTTGCCTTTAAACTGCACGCCACCGGCGACGCCAAATGGGACGCCAAGCTCTGTCGCAACCTGCGTAAATGGGTGGGCGATGACGCGGACCTCATGTTCGACGGCTCCGCTGGTTGGGATTATGTCACGTCGCTTTGGTTCGGGCGAGTGCTGGAAGAGGTCAATTTCCTCTGGTACGAGGAACCCATGCGCGAGTTTGACCTGCCCTCCTACGCCCAGCTTTCTGCCGCGCTGGATATCCCCGTGCTGGCGGCGGAAACGCCCGACGGCTGCCACTGGAACGCCGCCACCTGGATTCAGCAGCGCGCCCTGGATATGGTGCGTACCAGCGTCGGGTTCAAGGGCGGCTTTACTGGCGCCATCAAAGTGGCCCATCTGGCCGAGTCGTTCGGCATGCGTGCCCAGGTGCACGGCGGCGGCTGGAATAACGCCCACCTCTGCGCGGCCATCCCCAACAACGACTACTATGAGGAACTGGTCATCAATACCGAGCAGATCAAGAACCTCAAGAACAACGGGCCGCTCAGTATCGTGGATGGCTACCTCACCGTGCCCGACGAGCCTGGAATGGGTTACAAGCCCGATTGGAAGGAAATCGAGCAGCGTGCTGTCCTGATCGTCTAGTATCCGTGCAAGGAGGATCGCCATGAGCACACCCAAACGGTATACGGCCAGCGTCGTGGGCGGGGGTTCCGGCGGCAAACTCAGCCTGAGCGCCCTCGCCGCCTCGGAGCGGTTTGACCTGGTGGCCGCTGCCGACCTGCGCCAAGACGTGCGCGAGCAGCTCGCCACGCTGTACCCCGGCATCCGCCTGTATCCGGCGCACCAGCAGCTCTTTGCCGAATGTCCCACCGATGTGGTCTGTGTCTCTACCTGGCCGCCCTCGCACCGCGAGGTGGTGCTGGACGCCTTGACGATTCACCCCAAGGGGCTGCTCTGCGAAAAGCCGCTTGGCGATACGGCTGCCGCCGGGCGCGACATCCTGAACGCCATCCAGGCCGCGAACCTGCCGGTAGTTGTGCCCCACGGCCTGCTGCAAACCCGCCACGGCCAAGAGATTTTGGCCCGCGTGCACGGCGGGGAAATCGGCACGCTGGAGTTGGTCGAGATCGAATGCGACAAGTGGGACATCATCAACGCGGGCATCCACTGGCTGAACTTTTTCGTCAACCTGGTCCCTGGCGACCCGATGGAATGGGTCATGGCTCTGGCAGAATCCTCCACGCGCACCTATCGCGACGGGATGGAGGTCGAGACGACCGCCATCACCTACGCGCAAACCCGCAGCGGCGTGCGCGCCGTCATGCACACCGGCGACGATGTGCGCATCATGCGGCCCGACAAGGGCACCATCTTTCGCCTGGTGGGCACGCGGGGTATGATCGAGTTCTATGCATGGGAAAGCGCCTACCGGATCACCAACCCTACCTGGCCGGAAGGCCAACTGTTTGAGGTAGAGCGCTTTCCCCAATCCGCCCATCAGCGGTATCTGGAATCGCTGGCCGACCAGATGGACCAGGGGTATCGGGATTATGCCATCCCTACCAGTTCGCTGGCGGCGCTAGAGTTGTGCGAGGGGGCGTATCTGTCCAGCGCGCACCGCTGCAAGGTGACGCTGCCCTTACACGAGTTCACCGCTCCCGCCGAGCCGGACTGGCATCCCGGCCAGCCCTATCGGGGCAGCGGGGGCCGCGACGGGCGCAAGCTGTAACGCCGAACATTGGGACCGCCGCCATCCCTGGCTAATGGCGCTAACATTTGATTGTCACGGAAAAAAGCGAGGTGAATGGCTACAGGACCTCGCCAGCGGATCACCCTCATCCGCCCCTCCGGGGCACCTTCTCCCAGGGGGAGAAGGTGTTTTGCGCGGCGCATGCCACCCTCGCCCTTTGGGAGAGGGCCAGGGTGAGGGCAACTCCGATCTTGCCCCAGCATTTGATCCGCGAAAAGTTAGCGCCATTGGCCATCCCTGGCGGCTTCTCTGCCAGCAGGATGCTGGCGGTCCAGGCTCCAGGGATGCTGGCGGTCCGGATGTACCCTGCTTTCAAAGGAGAAACCCACATGACGACCACGCATTTCGCCATTGTCGGCGGAGGTTGGCGAGCCGAGTTCTACCTGCGCATCGCCCGCGCACTTCCCGAACGCTTCCACGTTGACGGCATGGTGGTACGCAACCCAGAAAAGGGCGCGGCCATCGCGCACGCCTGGGGAGTGCCCACCTACCGCACGCTGGACGCCCTCTTGCAGGCCCACCGCCCGCCCTTTGTCGTCACCAGCGTCCCCTGGGAGGCCAACCCCGGCCTGGTGCGAGAGCTGGCCGAGCGGGGGCTGCCCGTCCTCTCGGAAACGCCGCCCGCGCCCGACGTGGCCCGCATGGCCCAACTCTGGGCGCTGGCCCAACAGGGGGCGCGCATCCAGGTCGCCGAGCAGTATATCTACCAGCCCATGCACGCCGCCCGGCTGGCTCTGGCCGCCAGTGGCAAGCTGGGCGCCATCTCCCAGGCGCAGGTCTCGGCGGCGCACGGCTACCACGGAACCAGCCTGATTCGCCACTTTTTGGGGATCGGCTATGAACCCGCCCGCATCACCGCCCGCCAATTTACCTCGCCGCTCATCGCCGGGCCGGGCCGCGATGGCCCGCCACCGGAAGAGCGCCTGACCTCCTCCACGCAGGTCATCGCCTGGCTGGATTTCGGGGATCGGCTGGGCGTGTACGATTTCACCGGCGACCAGTATTTCTCCTGGGTGCGGGGGCAAAGACTGCTGGTGCGCGGCGATCGGGGCGAGATCAACAACCACGAGGCCAGCTATCTCAAGGATTTCCTCACCCCCATCGACGTGACATTCCAACGGGTCAGCGCAGGGGCCAACGGAAACCTGGAAGGATACTATCTCAAAGGCATCCTGGCCGGTGAAGAGTGGGTCTATCGCAATCCCTTCATCCCCGGCAGGCTCAACGACGACGAGATCGCCATCGCCACCTGTCTGGCCGGGATGGGCGCGTATATCGAGGGCGGCCCGGAAGTCTACCCTCTGGCCGAGGCGTGCCAGGATCGCTACCTGGACATCCTCATCGCACAGGCCGTGGAAAGCGGCCAGCCGGTGCAGGCCGAGCCGCAGCCCTGGGCAAACTAGACAAGAACGCACTGGCCGCCGACCCACACAGCAGGATCGGCGGCCAGCAATCTCACATCGGCGTATACAGACTACCCACGAAAGACCTTTTTCAGCGCGAGGGCCGCCGGTTTCGGCTGCCCGTCAAAGTCCACAATCGCCGTGTTCGTCGGGCAGGGATACAAGTCGTGCCCCATCCACGGGATCACGCCGCCGCAGCGCGGAAAACGCCGCTTGCAACTGGCCGCCATATAAGACAGCGCCTCGGCCTGCTCCTGCTGCGTCACCTCGACGAACCGCTCTAGCTCTTCCTTGTCCCGGCTAAAGCCATGTTCCTCGGCAAAGTGATCCCACAGCACCCACCAGGGCGAACGCTTCCCCCAGGCGGGGTTGTCCAGCGTGGGCGGCCATAGCTCCAGGTCTCCAGCATATCGCCGTAAAATCTCCACCGGCGAGCAAGAGGGCGCGCCCACTTCGGCGACAAATAGCGCGTCGTGTTCATCCCAATGAGCCTTCCAATCGTCCAGCGTCGTGGCGATATTCCACGGCCCGTGGATATCATGGTGCAGCCCCATCCCCCGCCGCGACGACTCGAAGGCAAAGCAGGGGCCGCTGGAAGACGTAGCCACAAAGGGCGTGTACGGGGCCAGATGCGCCGACACGCCGGCCATTCGGGCAATGGCGGGATGCGATTCGTTTGCCGGTGTTCTGGCATCATCGCGCCCAGTAAGCTCGTTGCCGCCGCACCACATCACCAGGGAGGCATGGCCGCCCCGCCGCCAGATGTAGGACGCGGAAATCGCGCCCAACTCGGCCAGCACCTCCGGGTCGTCCGGTGGTACGTTCTCTGCGCCCGACGACGAGAGCGGGAACTCTTGCCAGACGAACAGCCCCAACTCGTCGCACAGGTTGTAGAACGCTTCCTTCTCCAATATGCCGCCGCCCCAAATACGCAGGATGTTGAGACCCATATCGGTGTACAGCTCTAGCCGCTGCCGATACATCTCGGGCGTCACGCTGCCATAGGTGATACGTAGTGGAACCCAGTTCACGCCCTGCAAGAACACCGTCCGCCCGTTGACCTCGCAAATCCACGGCTCGGCGTTGGCCGGAGCGCCCTCGCACGGCAGCCAGCGCACGCGCCGGAACCCCACGCGCCCCTGCCAGCCGTCCAGGGCCTTCCCCTCGTCGTCAAGTAATTCCAGCGTGACGGTGTATAGCTTTTGCTCGCCCATGCCGTTCGGCCACCAGGGCTGCACGTCCAACGCCTTGGGGAAGGCAAAGGTCGTCTCGCTGCGGCCAGGAGCAAAGGCGCAACGAACCGTCTCGTCCGCCACCACCCGCTCGCCATCCACCACCCGCACGCGACAGTCCATCGCCGCAGGCCGTGGGCTGGTCACATCCAGCCGGAAGGACAGGCTCCCCGTGGCGGTATCCAGGTCATAGTCGGCATAGGGCAGGCAGCCGTGCAGCCGCGTCGCGCCCGCCGTCTGTAGCTTGATCCCGTCCCAGATGCCCAGAGGAACCATGCGCGGCGACCAGTCCCAGATGTAGGGATAACGAGCCTTGAACAGATGAGAGCGCGAGGTAAAGCCAATCTGCCCTTGCTCATGCGGGGCTTCTTCGAAGACTACCGAGAGCGTATGCTGCTGGCCTGGCTGCAACACATCCGTCAGGTCAAACTCGTGCGGCACGAGCATTCCCTTATAGCGCGCGACTACCTTGCCATCCACCATAATAGCCCCCTGGTAGTCCAGCCCTTGCGCCACCAACAGGATGCGCTCCCCGGCCCACTCGGCGGGAATCTGCACACGACAGCGATATTCCCAATGACGGTGCTCCACCCACTCGCACAGCCTGGTGTTGAGACCCTCGTTCCAGTCGGGCAACACCCCCGCCCGACGCAGGTCGTCTTGCACCGAGCCGGGCACGCTGGCCGGAATGGGGGGCACGCAAGTCTGCTTAAGGGCGTTGTCATCTAGCGCTAACAGGGTCTCGGGAGGCAAAAAGATCCACGAGTTAGGCTCCCAGCCAACTAGCGTCCAATCCAATGAGGTCAGATCCATTTCCATGTATGGCCTCCTATGCAATAGATGATGTTGTATTTTTGCGGCAATGAAGGATTGACTGGACCCCCAAGAGGTGCCGGGTGACACCATACCACAACTGCCGCCGAATTGCCAGTTACGCTATGGGAGCCAGGCTCGTATACCTCCAACCCCGTGGACAGATCACCCGTTTTTGTGTAACATCTTCCTGACATACTGGCATCGTCCCCCAATCGCCCCTCTCCTTGTCCAACGCCGCCATCCCCCCTCGCGCCCATGTCGTGTGTTACGATGCGCGCCTGCCCGCCGACCCACCTGCCTCACCACAGGCACACGCGGCGCAGGCTGAAGCAATAGGAGGCTGCCCGTGAACGAGCGAATAGTTAAAAGCGATGAAGAGTGGCGGAGGGAACTGACACCCGAACAGTATCACGTGATGAGGGAAAAGGGCACCGAACCCCCATTCACAGGCGAGTACACCGACACCGAAGGTCAGGGGGAATATCGCTGCGCCGCTTGCGGAAACCTGTTGTTCCACTCCAAGACCAAGTTCCATTCCGGCACCGGATGGCCCAGCTTTTGGGCGCCCGCCAGCGAAAACAGCGTCGACACGCAGGCCGACAATACGCTGTTCATGCGTCGCACAGAGGTGCTTTGCCACCGGTGCGGCTCGCATCTGGGGCATCTCTTCCATGATGGCCCGCTGCCCACCGGCTTGCGGTATTGCATCAACTCGGTGGCGCTCGAATTTGAGCCAGCGCGTGAAAAAGAGCGCCAGGCAGAATAGCCCCCGCGCGGGCTGCGCTTCTGCGGAGCGCAGCCCGCGCGATTGTGTCTTGCGTTTCACATCGCCAACGCCACCCCTGCGCTGCACTTGCCGGAGTGACCGCATTTACGCTATAGTAGCCGGGCCAAGCGTCATCACGCCAGCATGAAAGGAGCATCCATGAAATACAACCTCCCCACCATCACATTGGGGCGCATGGGCCTGACCGTCACGCGCCTGGGGATCGGGGGCGCATACTGTAAGACAGTCGAGGGTTATCAGGCTGCGCTGGACATGGGCGTTACGTATGTAGACACAGCCCGCGCCTATGAGGATGGCAAAGACGAGGAAATCGTCGGCCAGGCCCTCGTCGGCAGGCGGGAGAACCTGGTGCTCGCGTCGAAAACCGTCGTTCGCGACGCAGAGGGCGCTCGCAAGGAGCTAGAGACCTCCCTGCGCCTCCTCCGCACAGATCACCTGGACATCTGGCAGATACACTATCTGAACACCCAGGAGGAACGCGAGCAGGTACTCGGACCCGGCGGAGCCTATGAAGCCGCCCTCAAGGCCCGCGACGAAGGGCTGATCCGATTCATCGGCGTTACCGGCCACAACTGGGAAGAGGTAGGAAAAGCAGTAGCCACCGGCCTGTTTGACACGGTCCTCTGCTGGTATAACTGCGCTATGAAAGAACCCGAAGATCTGATCTTTCCCCACGCGCAAAAGCACAACACGG
This sequence comes from Chloroflexota bacterium, assembly GCA_012515695.1. Classification (GTDB taxonomy): domain Bacteria; phylum Chloroflexota; class Anaerolineae; order UBA1429; family UBA1429; genus JAAYXX01. Next base: position 564 of record JAAYXX010000312.1, on the reverse strand, counting down.
GCGTGGTGATCATGAGCGCCGGACGCCGCGACAAGCTATTCGAGGAACCCGGCTCCCCGCCGCCCGAGAGCTTTTACCGATACGTGCTCAGTCACCCAGCTGTTCATGTCTCTCTGTTCGGCCTGCGCAACCTGGAGACGTTCGAGCGCGTCGCCCAAGGGCTGGCGGAAAGGGACACGCTGGTTTCGTGCGAGCGCGAGGAGCTTGAGAAATATGGGAAGCAACTGCGGGATGCGGGCAAGCTCGAGTTGTAAGCGCCTGTCGCAGACCTTCCCGCCCATACGCTGACACATCGCCAACACGCCAGACTGCACTCTACCCAAAGGGGAACCCTAGATGATCTTGAAAACCAAGCGCCTGCTGTTGCGCGAAGTCACAGAAGATGATGTTCAGGCCATCTACGCCTATCAAGCGGACCCGCGCTACTTGAGGTTCTATCCCGCCACAACCCGCACCCTGGAGGACTCGCAAGAGTTTGTGGCGCGCCTCATCGCCTGGCAGCAAGAGCGCCCCCGCAGCAAATTCCAACTGGGCATCGTGCTCGCCGCAGAAGGCCGCCTGATC
>JAAYXX010000311.1 GCA_012515695.1 Chloroflexota bacterium | reverse complement strand
CGTGCCACTTGTAGATGGCGGGCAGCTCGAGCTGGCTGCCCAGGGCCACCCCTGCCATTTCGACGCTTTGCCCTGCCGGGTTGGTCACGCGTACGGGGTGAATGCCGGGCAGCAGGTCGGCGGGTAGGCTGGCTTGCAAGGTGTGCTCATCCACCCACGTGGTATCGAGTTGCCGCTCGCCAAGAGAGACCACCGCGCCTGGCAGCAGGTTCTCGCCTTCAATCTTTAACAATGTGTCGCCAGCCGTCCAGTCCTGTACGGTGGCGGGCGTTACCTTTGTGATCACCGGCGTCAGCCAGGAGCCGAGCGAAATGTCGTCCAGCGCCAGCCGCGCCAGCGGTTCATCCGCTCTCTGTTGCAGGCTAAACGTCACAGTGACCGTCTGGCCCGCCCACGGGGCCATATCTATCCAGGCATCAGCCCATTGCATAGGCACATAGCCCCCTTCGGGGGATACTTGCGTCGTTGATACCCCATCACTGACCTCGATGGTCAAGGGATGCTGTGCTTGCGCGCCTGCGAAACGGAGGGCATAGCTAAAGGCAAGGGTTGGTCGGTGCATATCCGCCGGGATTGTGACCGATTGCGCCAGCGAAGCCGTCCCTGTTTGCGCCGCGCAGCGCATGGCGGTATAGCGAAGTGTGCTCCCGTCAATCGGGATTTCCGAGTGCCAGGCCAGGTGCAGCCGATTGTCCCGGTCAAGGCAGAGGTCGGGCCGTCGCCCCGAAGCCGCTTTACCGTGGTCGCGTACGCTAACAGGGTCTGACCATACCCCGTCGCCCGAACCCCACCGATAGGTGAGCGCGCCGCCGCCATTGGTCGCACAAACCAGGTGTACCACCCCGGCCCCATCCACGACCATATCGGCGGACCCCAGGTCTTGCTGTATCCGTTGTTTTTTGGACCATTGCCCCGCAAGGTCGCGCGTAGCATAGTATCCTGTCCCCGACTCGATCCAGAAAGCGTGCAACTTGCCGTCTGGGCCAAGAGCCATCGTGATGCTCTCGGAACTCGTGGAGGGGTTTGAGCACACTGCCCGCGGCTCGGTCCACTTGCTACCCGGACGGCACATGGTATGGCAGATTTCCAATTGGCCGGTTTCCGAAACCCGCATAAACAGGACGTGCACCGTGTCGTCCGGCCCAACGACCAGAGCAGAGCGCCCTATGCTGTCTCCTAGAATTCGTTCTTCGCTCCAGTTGCCCTCAGTATCGAGGTTGAGATACGTAATGCTTGCTGGCATACCGAAATAGATCAGGTGCACCCTTCCGGCGCTATCCACGGCGAGGGATGGTTGTTCGCCCACCCCGAGGCTCTTTGGGGCCGACCAGTCGCCACCACGAGGCTTCTGCAGGTAGGTGATTTCGTTCCAATTATAGCTCCAGACGAGGTGTAGCGTGCCCTCGTTGTCTATAGCCAGCGCAGGGCGATCCCACCAGATGGCTCCCTGTGAGACGACATCTGGCCCCTCCCATACGCCAGCAGCCGAGCGCCGGGCATAGTACAGCCGACCGTTGCCGTCCGCGCGCCCTATCCACACCATATGGATGTTTCCATCCTCATCAGCGACCATGTTAACCCAGTTATCCGTTGT
>JAAYXX010000310.1 GCA_012515695.1 Chloroflexota bacterium | reverse complement strand
GTTGCTGCGGTTTCAACCGCCCATCCTGATGGCTGTTACCGAGCTATTTTTTGATCCTTCATCGCCGAGTTAAGGAGCGTTTAGTACACTTGAATGCCAGGCTTGACTATGGGGCGCCGTCAGAGGACGTTTCTATCACTTGCGTTCCCGCCGATAAGTGGATACCCTATAGAGCAAAGCCGCATGCGCGTGCATTCCAAGCATACAGAAGGAGAACCCAAATGAGAAAACAGATTACCGCAGAAAAAGGCGCCAAGGCCATCGGCCCTTATTCGCATGCCATCGTTTGCCAGGGCAGCCTGGTGTTCGTGTCGGGCCAAGGTCCCGTTAACCCAGAGACGGGCAAGGCCCCTGAGAGCTTTCGCGAGCAGGCCATCCAGACGCTAACCAACGTCAAGACCATTGTCGAAGCTGCGGGCGCCAGTATGGCCGACGTCGTGAAGGTGAACGCCTATCTGCGCAGCATGGATGATTTTGCCGTATTCAACGAGGTCTATAAGACGTTTTTCAGCGAGCCGTATCCGGCGCGGACAACCGTTCAGTCCGACATGCTGATCGCCATCGAAATAGACGCCATCGCCGTTCTGCCAGAGAAATAGGCTGCACCCTATGGCCTCGTGTTGTACAAAAAAAGCCACCCGCGTCGCGCATGCGGGTGGCTTTTGTAGACGGTCTATGGATTACCCTTCTTCTGAGGCAGGCACGCCGTCTGCGCGAAATGGGTCGCCGCGGTGGATATCCTTTACAGGCTCCACTGGCGGCAACTCGGGCAGGCGCTCCTTGGCTGCCTTGGCTCCCGCTACCATGTCATCATAGATGAAGCCCAGGTCTAGCGATTCGAGCTTGGCCCGCGTCGGCCAGCCTGTTTCCACGTCCCAGCCGAGCAACTGGTAATACTCGTCCATCACCGGCATAAACTGCGCCCGATCCAGCGCCTTGGCCTCGCCGATTTCTGGGTTGACCCAGTTCTCGGTGTATTCGAACGACGGGATGACGCGCTCGTCGATCTTGCGGTCGCGCCCCCAATGGCGTATACCGACGGCCCGCTCCATGTTGAGCACGCGCTCTGCGGCCCGCTCAAACTCTGCGCGATCCAGCCCCGTGCCAGCCTGGAACAGGTGCCCGTCCACGTCCGGGCCGTCAATCCCGTCCACCCGCATAAAGTGGTCCTCATCATTGTAGCCATAGATGAGCGGGAAGACCTGGTCATCCGTTGGCAGACAGTCCTTCATCACCGAGCGCTTGGCATGGTACGCGCCAGGGATTGCCTTGCCCTCATAGCCACTCAGTGGGTCGAGCGTGTCGGCGCGGCCATACACCTTTTCGCCGATGCCGCGCATGTGATCCCAGGTAATCGGCGAGTGTGCATGACGTGCCGCGTTAAAGCCAAACGGCCCGTAGTACATCACGCCCTGCACATAGCCGTGGGTGCTGGAGGCTGGGTCGCGTGTGTCCATTGCCCAGTGCAGCGCGCCAACGATCCAGAAGGGGTAGACGATGTGGTTGACGAACGCCGCGTGCCCGTCCCAGTGGCCGGAGTACCCCCAGCCCGTGTAGTACCGGCGCATAATCTCGACGCCCAGGTCCAGCGTATACGCCGCCCGCCAACCCCCGTCGGCGATGGCGTCGCCCATTCCCTCACGGTAGGCCATGTCGTGCAGGAACTTGGCCCAGAACTCGAGCGAGTTCCAGTCCATTGGCTGCCCGTTGAACGAGTCAACCAGGCCGCTCTTTTGGGAAACCCGCAGCCAGGGGATGATGCCCACGAGGATATCCCAATGGTTCAACCCCAGGCGGTTGGCGTACATATTCAAGTCAAACATATCGCGGAAGGGCAATTGCCAGTCGTAGGCGAGGCCCTGCTTGCCGCCGCCAAAGATGCCGCTAACGCAGGCGAGGCCGCCTTCGAGCTTGCGGTCTATTACGCAGCTACGCATACCGCTGATGTAGGTGCTGCACGGAGTGGGGCAGGCGTTGGTGCAGGGGTAGACCCTGGCCTTGCCGCCCTCTGCTGCGAGCCGCTCGTTGAGGCTCCTCATGCCGTCCTGGCGCTGGCGGAATCCGCGCACCTCGTTGCCCACCGCCCGGTAGAGCGATTGCAGCCTTTCCGGGTCGGCCACGGGCACGATGTCCGAGCCAATGACCGAGATGGCCTTGAGCTTTTTGCTGCCCATCACCGCGCCAAAGCCGCCCTGCCCGGCCACGGATGTGCTGGCCGTTTGCACGGTGGCGATGCGCGATAGATGCTCGCCTGCTGGGCCGATGGCCAACGTCTTGACATTCTTGCCCCAGGCGGCCTGGGTGGCTTCTTGTGTGTCAATCGTATCCAGCCCCCACAGGTCGTCGGCGGGCAGCACGCTCACCTCGTCGTCGCGGATGACGATTTGCACTGGCGTGTCGCTGGCGCCGGTGACGACGATGCCATCATAGCCCGCCTTTTTCAGCTCCGCGCCCCAATCGGCGCCGATGCTGGCTCTGGAGAACCAGGAGTAGGGAGCGCCCTGGGGGCTAAAGGCGCACACGTTCGTGCGGCCCGAATACGGCGAACGCGTACCGGTCATCGTGCCCGGCATGACCATGAAGGGGTTGCGGGGGTCGAAGGGATCCACCGGCTCGGGATATTCGTCCCACACGATTTTGGCGGCCAATCCGCGAGCGCCGAGGAATTGTTGGGCATCTGGCAGCGAGGGCTGTACCCAGATGCGGCCGTCAGACAGATCGACGCGCAAAATACGGTTGCGCCAGGCGTATGTTGCTGGGAAACGTTCCATCGTAGCTGTAATGGCCTTCATACCTTGCTCTCCTGGAATGATATGACCTTGATCGACAGAATAGAACCCCATCCGATATTGTGCCTAACGATCGCTCTCGTCGCCGCTTATGGTTGGTGAGGGTGCTCGTGCTCCTCGTGCTCACCGTGCGGCTCGTGTTCATGCTCGTGACTGTGGCTATGATGGTCATGGGAATGATGGCCGTGATTGTGATCGTGGTCGTGGTGCTCATGGCCGTCATGCTCATGATGATGGTGGTGGGCCGGTTCCGGCTCGTGGCGATGCGGCCCGCCCAAGGCGCGCGCATCCAGCGAGTCGCCAATCCAGACGCGCAGCAGATTGGCCCAGGGGAACTCTTTGGTGCCAAAGCCATAGCCCACCTGCTGAACCTTGATAGCCGGGCGCTCGAAACGGGCCAGCGTCGTAAGCAGGGCTGCGCCGGTGGGCGTGACCATCTCGCCCTGCGCACCCGATGGCAGCGTGGGCGCGCCCACGGAGGCCAGCAGCGCCAGCGTGGCGGGCGCAGGGACGGGCAGCAGGCCGTGTTCGGTGCGGACGCTACCGCTCCCCAACGGCAGCGGGGAGGCGTACAATTCTTCGATGCCCAGCCGGTGAATGCCGCAGCAGAACCCCACAATGTCTACCAGCGCATCCACTGCGCCGACCTCGTGAAAGTGGATCTCTTCAATCGTCGTGCCGTGGATGTTGGCCTCTACCTCGGCCAGCCGCTCAAAAACCCGGATGGCGGAGGTAATGACCGGCTCTGGCAGCCCCGAATTGCCGATGATCTCGCGCACGCGGGAGAGGTGGCGGGCGGGCCGCTCCTCACCCTTGTCGAGTACGTCGAATTTGCTGCCGCTGATGCCGTGTCGCACCTGGCGAGTTAACCGTAACTCGTAGCCTCCCACGCCCAACCGATCCAGGTCGGCGGTTAGCTCCTCTAGAGAGAGGCCGCTATCTAGCAGCGCGCCCAGCAGCATGTCGCCGCTCGCGCCGGAAAAACAATCGAAATAGGCGATACGTTTTGTCATCCGGTTCCTTCCTATATGCGTTCGCGACAGCCCTTTCGCGGACGCAATGCGACAGATTATAGTGGCCCGTCCAGGGTGGGCCAGGCGTTGTTGGCGCGGTTACTCTTTGTCCAGCAGATACCGGACGACGAGTTGCGTGGTGGCCTCCAGGCTGTCATAGTGGGTGCGCTCGTATCCGTGGCTGGCGTCCACCCCTGGCCCAATCAGCCCCACACGCACGTCCGCGCCCGCCCGCAGGTAGGCGCTGCCATCCGACCCATAGTGGGGATAGGTGTCTATCTTGTAGGGGATGGCGTGCGCCTGGGCCAGCCGCACCAGCTTGCGCCTTACGTCCAGGTCATAGGGGCCGGAAGAGTCCTTGGCGCAAATACCCACCGAATACTCGTCCGAGTTCTGATGCTCGCCGGTGGTGCTGGCGGCCATGTCTATCGCGATCATCTCTACCACGTCGGCGGGGATGCCCGTCGAGGCGCCATGCCCCACTTCTTCATAGTTGCTAAAGAAAAAGGTGGTGCGCTGTGTCGGGGTGAGGCCGTGTTCCTTCAGGGCCAGCAGTGCCCCGTACAATATCGCCACGGCGGCCTTGTCATCCAGGTGACGGCTCTTGATGAACCCCGTTTCGGTGACTTCGACGCGCGGATCAAAGCAGACGAAATCCCCCACGTCAATGCCCAGGCCGAGCGTTTCCTCTTTGCTTGCCACGCGGGCATCCAGGCGAACTTCCATGCGCTCGTCTTCGCGCTTGCCCTCACGCGCCTGGAGGCTGGTATGCACGCTGGGGTTGATGGTCTGCACCGTGCCCCGGTAGCGCTGCCCATCGCCAACGCAGATCACCGTGACCCCTTCGCCTTCGACCGAGTTCCAGGCATAGCCCCCCAACTGGGTGAGCAGCAGCCTGCCGTTGCTCTTGACCTCGCGCACCATCGCGCCCAGGGTATCCACGTGCGCCGACAGTGCGCGGGGTGCTGTGTCGCTTTCTCCGGCCAGGGTGGCGATCAATGCGCCCTTGTGGTTCGTTTGCAGGGAGAGGCCGGGCAATTCCAGCCCCTCCAATGCCTGTCGGACATAGGCAATGGCCTCCTGGTGGTAGCCAGTGGGGCTGGGGGTGTTCAGCAGACCGGTGAGGAACTCGATAACACGCGGCTGGTTGATGGTGATCTGCATGGGCGTTGTCTCCGATTGAATGTGCTGTAGCCTATGTTCATTCTAGCGAGGTCTTGCCGCCCGCGCAAATACCTCCGGTGGTTGGAGCCAGATCGGGGTGCTCGGCAACCATGCCGAGCACCCACGGAAAGCGCGGCTACATACCGCCGTAGACGGGAATGGCAGCGCCGGTGATGCTGCCAGCAGCATCGGAGCACAAATAGAGCATTAGCGCGGCCAGGTCTTGTGGTTGGACCCACCGCGTAAAGTCGGCGTCGGGCGAATGCTGGCGATTTGACGGCGTGTCGATAGTGCTGGGCAGAATCACGTTGGCGGTGATGCCTTTGCGCTTGTAATCGTTGGCGATGGACTGGGTCAGGGAGACGACGGCGGCTTTGGAGACGTTGTACTGGGCCTGGCGGGTGCCTGGTTCTACTGCAGAGCGCGAGCCAATGTTGATGATGCGGCCCCAGCCGCGCTCTAGCATGGAAGGCAGCACGGCCCGGTTGATCAAAAAGGCGCTCCGCAGGTTCACGTGCATCATGGCGTCCCAGTCGTCAATGGGCAGCTCGCCCACGCGTTTGCCGCCCGCCCAGCCTCCGGCGATGTTGAGCAGCACGTCTATGCCGCCCCAACGGGCAATCACCGCGTCGACCAGGGCTTGCGTTTCTTGAGGCACGGCCAGGTTGGCAGGGTGCAGCAATACCCGCTCGGCGGGCAAGGCGAGTTCTTCTGCGAGTTGGCGCAATGCTTCGGGGCGGCGGGCGGTTAACGCCAGGTACGCCCCGGCGGCTGCAACCTCGCGGACCACGGTTGGCCCCAGCCCGCCGGTGGCTCCGGTGATCAATACCACTTTATCCTGTACGCTCATGTTTCTCCTTGTCGCATACAAAGGGGAAGCGAACCCCCTCACTCTGATATCCTCAACCTCTGTCTCGCCAGGTGGCGCAGTCTGGCGCAACAAGAGGAGCGTCGGCTTATGCTGTTCGGGCGAGTCCGGCGGGCAAGTGGTAGTCGAGCCAATCCATTATGGCGTTGATGGAGGCCATTGGCATGGCGTGCAATGCCCAGGGCACATGCAAGTAGTCTTTGGGTGGCCGGGCGGCGGCGAACAACCGCTCGGAGCCGCTGCGCGAGACAAGCGTGTCCAGCCCATCATGCACGATCAGCAGGGGGATGGGGGATACGCGGGCGATGACAGTATGGGGCCACTGGCCGATGCGGAGTGTGGGAGCGATGCGAGTGCCCATCAGCCACGCCCACCAGCGCCAGAGGCGGGTATTGAGTTGCAGGGGTTCGTCGCCACGCGCTGGCGGGGGGGTAGGGCAGCTTACGCTTACCACGGCGTCAACGGGAGCGCCCTGTGCTGCGGCAATGATGGCGGCGGCGGCGCCCATCGAATAGCCGATCACGGCGACCTGTTCGTAATGCAGGCTTGCCGCGTAGTGCAGGACGCGAAGCAGGTCCTCGGCGGCCTGTCCAAAGTGCAGGGCGCTAACGCCTTCGCTGCGGCCATGTCCGCGAAAGTCAAAGGTGAGCACGTCGTAGCGTTCGGCCAGGACGCCGACCAGTTGCGCCATTTGTTGGTCGTTCATGCTACGCATAAGGCCGTGGGCGGTGACAACCAGCCGGGGATGACCTTGCCGGAAATGGGCTACGGCCAGCGCCGGGTGGCCTTGGGACAGCAACAGGCTCAATTGATGGCTACGGCTGAACTCGCGCCGCCGAAACCAAAGGTGGCGCGGGATCACTATGCCCGCCAACCCCAGCGCGCCCAACACGGCAGCAGCCCTGAACCACCTGGACATGGGTCCCTCCCTCTGTGATGCGTGCACATGCTTTGTTGTGCCTGGATAGCCTCGGACGATCACCCATTCTGCTTCGATTTTACCACGCCACAACACGCCTGGCAATGCCGGTGATCGAGGATCTAGGCGAACCGGGGTGGTGCGCGGGATTGTGGCCGCAGGCGTATGCCACTCCATTATTCTACTATTCGTTAGTTATATGTTTTATGTGAAATATTCTGGAATAGGTCGTGCAGTGTGTTTGACCTAGGCGCAGGGGTATTGTAAAATGACGGGGAATGACAGGCCATAGATATGCCTACTCATCGTAATATGGCTGCATGTCTCGCCTATGAAGGAGTATTTGGATGACCACAAACGCCAAGGTGGCGGTGTTACGCACGAAACCCGAGACAATCCTAGAGGACTATGACCGGCTTTTCAGCCTGGCCGAGGCTGAGCGCTTTTTGCCGCAAGATAGCACGGTAATACTAAAAGACAATATTTCGTGGCATTATCCATTTCCCAGCGCCAACACGACGCCCTGGCAGTTGGAAGGGACAATTCTGGCTCTGCAGAACCGGGGCTATGAGAACCTGGTTTGCGTGCAGAACAAGACGGTGGTTATTGATACCTTCAAGGGCGAGGATTTGAACAACTATGTGCCCATCTTTCGGCGGTACAATATCCCCGTGCTGTATAATTTCAAAGATAGTGACATGGAATGGGTGGTGTATGAACCCAAGGCGCGCATGAATGCTCTGTCGCGCATCTTTCCCGATGGCATTCGCGTGCCGGATTATTTCTTTGGCAAGAGCATCGTGCACCTGCCCACGGTGAAATGCCATATCTATACCACTACCACTGGCGCTATGAAGAACGCTTTTGGCGGCCTGCTGAACACCAAGCGCCACTATACGCATAGCTGGATTCACGAGACGCTGGTAGACCTGCTGCACATTCAAAAAGAGATTCACAAGGGCCTGTTCGCCGTGATGGATGGGACGACCGCCGGGGATGGCACTGGCCCGCGCATTATGACGCCTGTGCAGAAGGATGTGATCCTGGCGAGCGGCGATCAGGTGGCGATTGACGCAGTGGCGGCCAAGCTGATGGGCTTTGACCCGATGAGCATCGGCTATATTCGCCTGGCGCACGAGCAAGGGCTGGGCGTTGGCGACCCGCGTGAGATCGAAATCGTGGGGGATGATGTATCCGGTGAGAACTGGAATTTCAAGATCGGGATGAACTTTCACCGCACGATGGGGTGGCTCTCCTGGTATGGCCCCACGAAGGTGCTGCAAAAGGCCCTGTTCCACACTCCGCTAGTGGCTCTGCCCATCTTTGTGTCTGAGGCATACCACGATTACTACCGCTGGCCGCTGAAAGAGCGCCATGTCTATGAGCGCTGGAAGCAAGATTGCTGCTGGGGGCGGTTGTTCGCAGAGTATTTGGAAAAGGGGCATTTGCGGTAGGCGGCTGCCTTGTCGCGGCCCTTTGCGCCCTGGGTCTCGCTTGACGGCAAGGCCGCATTTGTGTAGACTAGGGCCAAGTGAATATTGCACGCCGAATCCCGCAAGGGAACGGGGGAACCTTTTTCTGGGGTGCACTCGCTTGAGGCGAGAGAACATCTTTCAGTTCTAACCCGTCAGCTAACCTCGTAGGCAATGAAAGAGGCAGAAACCGGCGATATCCCGGGCTTGATGCCCGGGATTTTCCATCTCCAAAAACGGCTCGCCGCATGATGGGACTGGGTACCCCTTCACACCAGTCTCGCGGCGGAGCATAGCTACCCTGGCGCTGGCAATACGATGGCGCAGGGTCTTCTGCCCTCCTTCATCGGTGTTACCCGGCCTGCAAAGGCCAGCAGTTGGTTTTTCCCAGGCTTTGCTTTCACTGGGGTGATCCTTGGTTTGTGCGTGATGCGCGCGCGCCATGCGTTCCCTCTGCTATATTGGCGTCTCTGCGCGTCGCGCTCAGGCCATCATTGATGATGGAAAGGATTGAGCAGATGAAAACCGTTGTTGCTGCCGCTTTGGGGGAGTGTGTTCACGTGGCTGGGGTGTTGAATTTTCTCCGGATGGCGGAACGCGCAGGCTGGCGGGCCGTTTTCTTGGGGCCAGCCGTGCCTGTGGGGGAGGTGATTCACGCTGCCCGGCAGGAGCAGGCTGATCTGGTGGCAGTGTCCTACCGATTGACGCCGGAGAATGGCGAGCGGCTATTGGCCGAGTTTGCCGAAGAAGCCGACGAACTGCGCGAGCAGGGAGTGCGGTTCGCCTTTGGCGGCACGCCGCCCGTGGCGGAGCGGGCCGGGGGCCTGGGCTTTTTCGAGCGGGTTTTCGATGGCACGCAGCCGGTGGAAGAGATCATCGCATATCTCAAAGGAGAGGAATACGCGGGACGCGCGGCTGCCTCTTGCCCTCAGACGGCAGTGGAGCGCATTCGCTGGAAAGCGCCGTACCCGATCCTGCGCCATCATTTTGGGCTGCCGACGATGGAGCAAACGTGCCAGGGGATCGCCCAGATCGCCGAGGCCCGCGTGCTAGATGTGATCTCGCTGGGGACGGATCAGGACGCGCAGGAGAACTTTTTTCATCCTTCGCGCCAGGACCCGCGGCGCAAGGGGGCGGGTGGTGTACCCGTGCGTAGCGCCGAGGATTACCGGGCGCTCTATGCGGCAAGCCGGTGCGGCAACTACCCTTTGCTGCGTACGTATGCGGGCACGGATGATCTCTTGCGACTGGCCGAGATGTACGTCGAGACGATTCACAACGCCTGGTGCGCTATTCCCATCTTTTGGTTCAACCAGATGGATGGGCGCGGCCCGTGGGAGTTGACCGGCTCCATCCGGGAACATCAGCGGGTCATGGCGTGGCATGGCGAGCGGGGCATTCCGGTGGAGGTGAACGAGCCGCATCACTGGGCGCTGCGTGATGCGCCGGACGTGGTGTTCTGCGCGGCGGCGTTCTTGTCGGCGTACAACGCCCGCGCGTTCGGCGTGCGCGACTATATTGCTCAACTGATGTTCAACAGCCCGCCGGGTCTTGGCGATAGCATGGACCTGGCGCGTATGTTGGCTGTGCGGGACTTGATCGAGCCGTTGGCGGGGGAGGATTTCCGTATCTGGCGGCAGACTCGCACGGGACTGTTGAGCTATCCCCTGGATGTAGATGCTGCCCGCTCGCATCTGGCGACCAGCATCTATCTGCAAATGGTGTTGCGGCCTCATATTGTGCATGTGGTGGCCCATTGCGAGGCGCATCATGCGGCCACTGCCAGCGACGTGATTGAGGCGTGCAAGCTGGCGCGGCGGGCTATCGAGAATGGTCTCAACGGCCAGCCGGATATGACCCGCGATCCGGCGATAGCCGAGCGGCGGGAGGAATTGGTGAGCGAGGCCCGCGTGTTGATCGAGGCGATTCGCGCATTGGCTGGCGAAGGGGTGGATGATCCCTTGACTGATCCGGCCACCTTGACGCAAGCGGTGACGGTGGGCCTGCTGGATGCCCCACATCTTGGCCGGAACCGCTTTGCTCGCGGGCAGATTGTGACGCGCATTGATGCGAGGGGCGCTTGCGTGGCGGTGGATGATCGCGGGCGCCCGCTGACTGAGCGGGAGCGGATTGCTTTGCTGGCGTATCAGACTGGTACCCGATGAGGAGCAAAATATGGCAACTCGTACTACACGCTACGCTGTGTTGGGCGCGGGGAATGGCGGCAAGACGATGGCGGCGCACCTGGCGCTGATGGGCTTTCAAGTGACGTTGTATAATCGCACCCCGGAGAGCGTTGCGCCGATCAAGGCGCGCAAGGGGATCGAGTTGGACGGGCCGGAGGGTTGCCCCCGCG
>JAAYXX010000309.1 GCA_012515695.1 Chloroflexota bacterium | reverse complement strand
GCCAGACCTACCAGATGACCCACCTGGCCGAAACCCAGCCGTTCGATCCCGCAAGGGTGGATTTCCACGCGATAGCCGCCGACATAGACCCCGCCATCTATGAGCGATACGCAGGAACCTATGAACTGGTGGACGCACCCGCGCGCATCATCGACAGCACCGGCACCACCGTCGCCCTGAGCGTGCAGGATGGGCGGCTGCTCCTGGAGACCAGCCGCACCCGGCGGGAGATTTATCCCCAGACCGAGACACGCTTTTTCTTTGGGTGGGACCACATGCTGCTGGTGGACATTGTGCAAGACGCGACGGGGCAGGTGGTTGGTCTCCAAGTGCACCTGTCCAGCGGCGACGACGTGTACGCTCGCAAGCTCTAGCCAGGGGTGGTGCTGGCCGGGCGGCAATTGCCGAGCGTTTTTGCTGTTTGACCGCGCTCCGGCGGGCGTGGTAGTGTGGGAGAATCTGGGGTTCCGGCAAACGCGGGAACCTTGCGAGGGCGGGGCGCGTCTCAAGCGAACGCTCGTTTGTAAAGCGCCCATCGCCTTGCAAAAATGGGTTTCGAGGATAGTGGATGCAAAGAACGCTCGGAAACGTGTGCGTCGGCGTGGTATGGGTATATGCCGCGCTGACGTTGCTCTGGTTTGGACTGCACGCCCGGTTGGGAGATGCCTTCTGGTGGCTGACCCTGCTGAACATAGCCGCGCCCTATCTCTTTTTGCCGCTCGCCCTGCTTTTGCCTGCCTGCCTGCTCTGCCGGAGGTGGGATTTTTGGCTGGGCACGTTCGTCCCCTTGCTGCTTTTTCTGCTATTGTATGGCAAGTTGTTCCTGCCGGGCGGGGCGGCGGCTGCGTCGGATACCGACGAGCGGCTGACGGTGATGACCTTTAACATTTGGGGATTCAGCCGCTCGGCAGAGACGGCCCGCGCACTGTTGCAGGATGGCACGCCCGATATCGTCGTGCTGCAAGAGTTGAGCCACGAAATGTCGCAAGTGCTGGAAGAAGAGCTGGGCGATGTGTACCCCTATCGCCTGCTCAATACAGAGCCAGCCAACCGGCACTCGGGCGTGCTCAGCCGCTACCCCGTGAACGAGTTGGAGCCGGAACGCTACGCGGACCCCGGCTGGCGCATTCAGGTGTATCGCGTGGAGGTGGGAGAGCGGGCGTTTGTGTTGTATAACGTGCATCTGCGGGTGGTGAATTTCTGGACCCTGTCCGATGGCCTTGGCGCTTTTGCCGAGGAAATCCAAGCCGGTGCGCGCTATCGGGCGGAGCAGGCTCGCTGGATATTGGAGGACATGGCCCACCGCCCGGAACCGGTTATCATCGCCGGGGATTTCAACACGACAGACCAGAGCGATGCCTACCGGCTGTTGGCCGCGCAACTGACCGACGCATACCGGGCGGCAGGATGGGGGCTGGGCCACTCTTTCCCCGCCTATAGCGGGCGTCTGACCGGCATCCCCATCCCCAGGCGGCTGGTGCGGATAGACATGATCCTGGTGTCGGACGCGTTCGTGCCCCTCCGCAGCCGGGCGGGCGCTGTCTATGGCGAGTCGGATCACCTGCCGATGTGGGCCGAATTGGCGTGGCCCGTGGGGAGATAATACGCGTATGAAAAAAGGGCGGCCCAACAAAAGGCCGCTCTTTTGGGGATGGGCGGTTGAAACCGCAGCAACCGTTGCGTCGCCATGCATGGCGCACCTGCCTTCGCAGGTTC
>JAAYXX010000308.1 GCA_012515695.1 Chloroflexota bacterium | reverse complement strand
TGTGCCAGATGTACGAGCGCGAGATGGCGGCGTATGCTCTGGTGCAGGGTATCGACTATGTACAGGAAGAGTGCCCCTATTCCGTCCGGGCCAAGACCATCTTTTACAAGGAAATCCTGAACAAGCTGGAGGCCCATTCGCCGGGGACCAAGGTGCAATTCTATTTCAACTTTGTCCAGGCCAAAGAGCGCGGCGATTTCGCCTTTGCCGGGGATGACCAGCCAGAAGGCCCCATTTCCACCTGCCGACAGTGCGGCCAACCCACCTATGCCGACGGCTTGTGTTCCTTCTGCCGCCTATGGGAGATGGCTCGATGAACTCTGCCTCGATTCCCGCGCGGCGGGCTTATCGGTACTTTGATCTGGTGATGGTCGCGTTTGTGGCCGTGTTGATGATTAGCAACGTGGCTTCATCCAAGCTCTTGACCCTGGGGCCGTTCACCTTTGACGGCGGCACAATTCTCTTTCCCCTGAGCTATATCTTTGGCGACGTGCTGACCGAGGTGTATGGGTATCAACGCTCGCGGCGCGTGATCTGGGCCGGGTTTGCGGCCACCGCACTGATGGCGGGGGTGTTCGCCCTGGTGGGTTTCCTGCCGCCCGCCTCCGATTGGCCACACCAGGAGGCATACCAGGCCATTCTGGGGATGACCCCGCGCATCGTGCTGGGCAGCCTGGTGGCCTACTTTGCAGGCGAGTTTGCCAACTCCTGGGTGTTGGCCAGAATGAAAATACTCACCAAGGGGCGCTGGCTGTGGACGCGCACCATCGGCAGCACGCTGGTGGGGCAAGGAATCGACACGCTGCTGTTCGTGCTGATCGCTTTCTATGGAACGATGCCGACGGGCGCGCTGGTGGCAGTGATCACCTCGAACTATGTATTCAAGGTGGGGCTGGAGGCGCTGGTCACGCCTGTTACCTATCAGGTAGTGAACGGGTTAAAGCGCGCCGAGCAAGAGGATTACTATGATTATGGGACCGATTTCTCCCCGTTCCGTGTCAAAGCATCCTAGCCTGCCAAGATACAAACTGTAGCATCTCGCAAGGGACGCGCCCTATCAACCGCAAAAGCCGCGCCGTTCTGGCGCGTTTAGGAGGTTCGTTTGTGGAGCCATTTGAAGAGCAAGAAGAGGGACTGTTATTCCCGGAGGAGGAGCTTCCGCCCGATCATCGGAGCGGATTCGTAACCCTGCTGGGCAAGCCCAACGTGGGCAAGTCCAGCCTGATGAACGCCTGGCTGGGGTTCAAGATCGCCGCCGTCACCCCCAAGCCGCAGACCACGCGCAACCGCCTGCTGGGCATCCTGACGCAGCCCAACGCGCAGATCATCTTTCTCGACACGCCCGGCATTCACATGCCCCGCACCAAGCTAGGCGAGTACATGGTCACCGCCGCCCGCGAGGCTATCTCTGAGGCGGACGTGTTGCTGTTCCTGGTGGACGCCTCCCAGCGCCCCGATGAGGCGGACGCGGAAATCGCCCGCGTTATCAAAAAGGCCGGGAACCCCGCCACCATCCTGGTGTTGAACAAGGCGGACCTGCTGTCGCCCGAAGAGTTGGAGCAGCAGCAGGCGGCCTACCGCGCGCTGGACGATTTCGAGAATGTAATGGCTATCAGCGCCACCACCGGCTACCAGCGCGACGAGCTATTGCAGCTCGTCATCTCCAAGCTGCCACTCGGCCCGCGCTTTTTCCCCGAAGAGCAGATCACCGATATGCAGGAGCGATTTATCGCCGCCGAGATGATCCGCGAGCAATTGATGCAACTGCTAGAACAAGAAGTGCCCCACGCCCTGGCCGTGGTCGTGCAAGAGTTCAATGAGCGGCCCAACGGCACGCTATACATCTCGGCCACCATCTACACGGAAAAGGATACGCAAAAAGGGATCGTCATCGGGCGCGGCGGTGCCATGCTCAAGCGCGTGGGCCAGCAGGCGCGTGAGGCGCTACAGGACTTTTTTGAGCGCAAAGTCTATCTGGATTTGTGGGTCAAGGTACGCAAGAACTGGCGCAAGGACGAGCGCCAATTGCGCCAACTGGGCTATATGACCGCCAGGGACCGGCGCGCCTGAGCCAGCACTGGGGCCACCGGAACCCATAGACAAGGCCCGCGATTGAGTCTATAATAGGGCGCAGATAGGAACTTGTGGCTCCGGGCGAACCAGTTGCCGTTACAGGAACGATGTTCCCGACGATGAGTAGGAGGTACTTTCATGCTAGTCAAAGAACGCATGTCCCGCCACCCAATCACTATATCACCGGACACCTCTTTGTATGACGCATTACGCATCATGCGCGAGGAAAAGATCCGTCGCCTCCCAGTGCTGGACAAGAAGGGCAAGCTGGTCGGTATCGTACTGGAAAAGGACCTGCTGTATGCTTCCCCTTCCCCCGCCACGAGCCTGAGCGTGTACGAATTGAACTATTTGGTTTCCAGAATAAAAATCGCCGACTTGATGCCCACTGACGTGATTACCGTCTGTGAAGATTGCCCGCTAGAAGAGGCCGCCCGCATCATGGCAGATAACGACATCGGCGGGTTGCCCGTCATGCGCGGCGACCAGTTGGTTGGAATGATCACCGAGAGCGACCTGTTCAAAGTGTTCCTGGAATTGCTGGGCGCGCGCGACCAGGGGCTACGCGCAACCATCAAGCTGCCCGACAAGCACGGCATGTTGGCCCGCCTTACGGGGGCACTGTCTAGCCACGGGGCGAACATCGTCACACTGAGCACGTTCTACGGAGATGATCTCACCAACCGCGAAATCGCCTTCAAGGTACAGGATATTGACCGGGCTACCGTGGAAAAGATACTGCCTGACCTGCAAGCAGAGGTCGTGGATCTGCGAGAGGGTTTGGGCTGAACCACAAGCGGGAGACTCGTCTCATGAGGGGACGAGTCTCCCGCTTGATATTACCGGATAGGGTAATGTCTGGCTAGGTCAGTTCCTTGTGCAGCAACTCGCGGGCGGCGGCGGCAGCGCGTGCGCGGTGGCTGATCCTGTTCTTGACCTCCGGCGGCAGGTCGGCCATCGTCCGGCCATATTGAGGCACATAAAACACCGGATCATACCCAAAGCCGTAACGCCCCTGAGGCTCGAAAGTGATGCGTCCCTCGATAGTCCCCTCGGTGAGTTCGGTGCGGCCATCGGGCCAGGCCAGGGCTATCACGCAGCGAAAGCGGGCGGAGCGTTGCTTTTCGGGCACTCCCTCCAGCTTTTGCAAGAGCAGGCGATAGCGATCTTCGTCTGTCCCACCATCATACCGGGCCGAGCGCACGCCTGGCTCGCCATTCAGATAATCTACTTCCAGCCCCGAATCATCGGCCAGCGTCAACAGCCCCGACTTGGAGGCATAGTTGCGGGCCTTGAGTTGGGCGTTCTCGGCATAGGTGTCGCCATCTTCCTCTACTGCCTCCGCGATACCCAGGTCCGACAGGTTGACCAGTTCGAGGGGCAGTCCAGCGAGCAATGCCTGGTACTCTTGCTTTTTCCCCTGATTGTGTGTGGCAATCAACAATTTCATGCGTTCTCATCCTATCTCATAATGGTTATCGTTCCCTCGCGCCCCGTCGTCTGGCGAGAGCCAACGATCTGCCTACCCCAATGACTGGCCCTTGCGGGGCTGGTCATCGGCTATATCGACTGCTCGCGTCAAGGTCAGCGCCCACACTTCCCTCGCCCCAGCCTGCAACAGAGCCATCGCACAGGACTCTAGCGTGGCGCCAGTGGTCAAGACGTCATCTATCAGCAACACCCGCTGCCCTTGCATGTCGGATGTCGGGCAGATGAACGCATCCCGCACATTCGCCCGCCGCTGTTCGGGCGAAAGGCCCACCTGTGCCCGCGTATTGCGCCGCCGCACCAGCGCATCCTCCCGAACGAGCAGCCCCACCTCGGCCCCCATCGCCCGCGCCAGCAGCAGCGACTGGTTATATCCTCGCTGACGTATGCGCGCCCGATGCAGGGGCACTGGCAAAACGATGTCCACGGGCATGCTGCTTTGCTGCCAGGTGCGCGCCAGCAGTTGGCCCAGCGGCCCGGCCAATACGCGCACCCCTTCATACTTAAAGGCGTGGATCGCCTCTCGCAGAGGTGCAAGGTGTGGTCCTACCGAGCGCACCCCCTGGAGCGGGGAGTGCTGTTGCTGGCATATCGGGCAAAGGGCCTGCGTTGGCCCACGAGTGGCGGGCAAGGGACGCCCACAATGCTGGCAGAGGGGCGGGACAAAAGTTGGAATACTGTCCAGGCAACGCTCACATAGCCATGCCCCGGCGCACCGGCAAGCCACACAGTGCGGCGGATACAGCAGGTCAAGCAACGACGCAAGCCATCGGCTGGACTGAAGGAACTCGTGAGCGGCTTGCTTCACGGCGCATCCTTCCAGGCTGTGATCAGCATTGTACTATGCTCGCGAGCAATAAACAAGCGAAGGCGACACATCACCCTCTAGTTGAGGGCATACTGACTGCATTTCTTGTTAGCGCGCGCTCTTGGCGATATCAGCGACCAGCCTGAACTTTTCCACGGTGACACCCGGCGGGCACGAGTCCGAATTCGCCAGAACGAACGGCCCGCCCGAACCATCGGCGATGACCTGCTCCACGTATGGCCCCAGCTCTTCCAGAGAGAGTTGCAGGAACATGGTTGGCTCGATCCCGCCGATGATCCCCACGCCGCTCCCCAGGCGTTGGCGCGCCTCGCGCAATGAGATGTTGCCCGTCGGCGGCGGGGAAAGGCTCTCGACGGTGTGGACGCCGTCGGCCTGCATATAGCCCAACAGGCCGCGCACGTGGCCGCAAGCGTGCTGAATATAATGCTTGCCATTGGCCTCTAGGAGGGCGCACCACTCACGAATCTCTGGGCTGATGTATCGCTCATACAACGCCGGGGAATAGTTCTGCGTCCCCGAATCTTCCCAGGTCAGATAATAGGTATACTCCGCCTCTAACGCCAACTGCGCGGCCCGCAGATTGTTTTCCGCCATCGTCCGCCAAAGAGTTTCCACCGTGTCGGGGTAATCGGCCAGGGCATAGACCAGTTCCTCCGTGCCCACATACGACTCGATCATGGATTGAAACGCCGTCTTGCAGCGCGGGACCAACATGCCGATGGATACCCCTTCGGCCCCGGCCCCGGCCATATGCTCGTGAAACGGCCCCAAGTCCAGCTCAAAGCGGGTATGCTCCTCCAGCCAGAGCATCACTTGAAAGTCTTGTTCCCGCTTGAGGGGATGCTCCACCAAAAAAGCCGTATTCCCCGTCTTGCTTTTGGTCCATTGCTGGCGGAGCGTGCCCACGGGGGTGGTTGTCTCCTCCAGAATATGCCGGTCATCCTCGACCCGTCGCGTTTCCATCTCCGGCGGGACAGCCCGCACCGGGCAGGGCGCACCCCGCCAAAGCGGATCAGCTCCCACCAGATGGTGGAAGGCAAGCTGCCCCGCGTCCTGAATATCCTGCGGGAAATGCTCCCAGATATAGGCCAGGAAGGGGCAAAAAGGAATATGATCTACCTCGCGACCCTCCAGGGCGGCGGTAATGCGTTCCTGCGATGTCATCTGAGCCATGATTTGCTTTCTAGTGACGTATGATGATGGCGCTGTTGTTGCGCGGGGCAAAGGCCCTTGCGACGCCCGGCTATTCCTCGCGGGGCGGGTTCTGTTGCTCCTGGTCAGGCTCGCTCCCCTCGTAGGGATTGGTCGGCGGCTGGCGTGGCTGCTCGAATGGGCTACCCTCGCTCTCCCGCGTCAGCGCGCCAAACAGCATACTGGCCCCCACCAGGATCAGGATGCCGGGCCAAAAGTAGCCGGTAGCGAACAGAATGGCCAGACCGGTCAGCCAGACAAAGCTCTGCCAGCCGTACCACCCCCTCCGCGTTGCCAGTGATGCAGGCAGGCTCGCCACGCCGATCACCACCAGAATCCACGGCCAAATGCCAATGTCCAGCAAGAAAAGGATTCCCAATCCGATGAGCACAATACCCGCGCTAAGGCCAGAATATGCCTTTTCGCTCATAATTACCTCCTGTTACCGCAAGCGTTGGGAGAGCGGTTGGGCGCGACATGCCCCCGGCTCAGAGCTTGATCAGCTTGAAAGCCTCGGCATACGCATAGCCATGCGCCTCGCCTGTCTTTTGCGCCCCCTCGCGAATGCGCTGGCCCAGGGTTTCCGTGCGCCCGTTCACCTGGCTGTCGTGATGCAACAAAGCCCGAATCCGCAGGTCAATGGATTCGGTCACGTCCTCCCAATAGTCCGGCTGGTCCGTCCAGAACAGGTAAATCTCACTCACCCGCCAGGGTTCGTCGTTGATCAGTTGTTCGGGGAAAATATACCACTCGCGCGCAGCATAGATAGCATCCAGCGCCGCCATGCCCGCCGCGCGATGATCGGGGTGCAACTGATAGCGCCGCCACGGGTCAATCGTCACCACGATGTTGGGCTTGCGGCGGCGAATGAGGCCGCACAAATGACGGCGCAAGTCCAGCGTATTCTCCAGCGTGCCATCTGGATAGTGCAAAAACTTGACCGAGCGCACCCCCAGCGCCTCGGCTGCGGCCCGCTGCTCGACCTCTCGCAATGCTGCCACTTCCCCCGGTCGTTGGGTCGGGTCGTGGCTGCCCTTATCGCCACTGGTCAGCAACACATAATCAATCTGACGGCCCTGCGCGGCCCATTTGGCAATCGTGGCCGCGCAACCAAATTCCGGGTCGTCCGGGTGGGCGCCAATTACCATCACTGTCTGCAATGTTTTCTCTTCGCTCATAATATACGTTGCATCTCCTCGATAGTCTCAGGGGCCTGCCGCCCACAGCGCGCCAGCCGCCTGCCTGGCCGCGCCCGAACGCTGGACATCGCCCGCGTTGCCCCCAAGGCGCGAACAGACGGCGCATTCTTGACGGGTGGCAACGCCCCCCATTTTGGGGCCGAGTGCATCGCTTGTCAAGCTGAGCGACACCCAGCTTGACGCCCCGTACTATAATGGGGCAGCCTTGCGCCATCCGGCGGCAGACGTAACACGGAATGAGGGATAGCCCATGAACAACGAACCCATCACCCCAGAAAAGATGGACGCACTGCTACGCTTTTTGCCCCTGTTCGACGTGCCCGAACGCGAATATGTCCGCGAGCGGGCCGACGGGTACCCTGTGTACCATGACGATGTACGCGCGTTCTTTGGCCTGCTGGCCTCCGAGTCGTGCTGGATGGATTACGACTATCGCCCCAGTGAAGCAGCGCACCTTCTGGCCGACGACGCATTCGTGGCGCGGGCCAGGCTCGACGACCTGCGTACCATGCTGACCTACTGCCTGCGCGGCGAACGCTTCGGCGACGGCTTTTGGGAAACCATACTGCGCCCCACAGAGGGCCGCCCCAGCCGGGTGGTGGCATTGTTGCGGCGGCTGAAGGCCATTCGAGACGAGCTAGAATAAGAGGACCACCGCCATCCCTGGCGGCACATACGAAATGCCAGCAAGGATGCTGGCGGTCCAGGGGGTGGCACGCTCTCCTTTGGACCGCCGCCATCCCTGGCGGCCCCTGTAATTTACCGGAGGCCCCTTCATGAGCAAGCAGCCCGATCAACCGCCCGCCAAAGGGGGGTATTCCCGTGGATATCTGCCCCACCTGGACCAACCGGGCGTGTTACAGGCCATTACCTTCCGGTTGGCTGACAGTATGCCTGCCACGCGCCGCGCCGAGTGGGAGGAGTTGATCCATATCCGAGATGCGGCTCAACAGCGAGCCAGACTACAGCACTATCTGGACGCTGGCTACGGGGCTTGCTGGCTGGTCCGCACGCCGATTGCCCGCCTCGTGGAAGAAGCATTACTTCGCTTTGATGGCCAACGTTACCGCTTGTTGGCCTGGGTAATAATGCCCAATCACGTTCACGTGTTGATCGAGACACTGCCGGGCCACCCCTTGGATCATATACTCCACTCCTGGAAATCGTTCACTGCCAGCAAGGCAAACGCTATCTTGGGACGCAAAGGCGCCTTCTGGCACCGGGATTACTATGACCGGTACATCCGCGACGAACGCCATCTGGAGCGGGCGGTGTTGTACATGCACAATAATCCGGTTCAGGCGGGATTAGTGGACAAGCCCCAAGATTGGCCTTTTGGCAGCGCGCGTCTGGTGGATTCGCTGGATGCTACGACAACGACGCCATATGTTGAGGGTTAAGAGTAGCTCATGCCAGAAAGAGCCGGCTGGGAAGCCGGCGGTCCAGGAGGAGCAAGCGGGCAGGGTAGCGTGTCCCCTGCCCGCGATACGTGCCTATGCCAACGGCGGCGTTAGCAGCAGTCGCCTAGCCGCACGGCGATTTGCGTCGTTCCTTGCCAAACCTCTCCCGGCTCCAGCTCGATGATGCCGCTGGGCTTGCCCTCGGCGGCCAACTGGAAGACAGAGGGCAAGCAGGTGCTCAGCACCGGCGAGAGGATATCTCGCGAGGGGGGCATAAAGTTGAGCGCATACTGAAAACTCGGGTCGCTGTCGATGATGATCTCCATCCCGCGCACCCGATCTGTCAGCACCCAGCGAGAGCCGCCCATGCCTGTGCCGTTGCTCTCTGGCGGGGTATACATCGCCAGCAGTGCGCGCTCCGGCGGACAGGCCGCCTGGAGATATTCGTCCAGCCGTCGCCCTGGCAACAGCTCGTGCATCTCGGTGGCGGGCGGGGCGGGCATGCGGCGGAATATGCTGCCCAGGAAAGGCGCGTTCATTTGCAGGGTGTAATCCTGTACCTGGCTGCCCGGAATCTGCGGCAAGGGGAAATAGGGGTGAATGCCCAGGCCAAAGGGCATGATGGCGTCGCCCCGGTTCTCCACCTCATAGCGGGCGGTCAACGTCGTCTCGTGCAGGGTATAGGTGACGGTAAAGCGCAGGGGAAAGGGCCACTCGGCCAGCCGGTCATCGGCCTCAGGCTCGCCGCCGCCAAAGTCAATCGTCGCGCATAGGTGCGCGCCCTGTGCGTCTATCCAGCTATCTTGCAGTGTCCAGCGGTGATCGCGCACGACCCCATGCTGGCAATGCTTCTCGCGGCCTGGCCGCAAGGTGTAGCGCTGGCCCCGATACTCCATGACCCCGTCGCGGATGCCATACGGATAGGGAAAGAGCAGCGGCATTCCGAAAAAGGCCGGGCGCTTTTGCAGTTCCTCCCACGAGGGCGGCTCGTTGAACACCTTGACCCACGCATCCTCGTGATACACGCGAAAGGCAGTGCAACACAGCCCTTCGGACGGAGTAAAAGCGGCGCGGGCCTGGGGCTGTTCCAGCCAAAAGTCGGCGGGAATGTTGGCCTGCGCGTCATCAAGTAGACGCCGTTCCATATTTTGCATGTGCGTTTCCCTCTTGAGGCAAAATGTGGGCCATCCCAGTTGGGGGTGGTCGGCGACAGGTCCATCATCCTAACAAGAACCCCCGATGGCCGCCGCTCCGTCTCAGTCTATGGAAATGGGCCGTTCAATCAAATTGTCGCGTCTCACAAGCCGCCCTTTGCAATACAACGCATCATAAACCACATAAACCTACATTTTCGAGACAGGACAGTTTATTTACAGTGTCTTGCCAGCAAAAGCCCAACTTGGCCGTAGACTTGTTTTCATCTTGACCATACTTGTATAAATTGGCCTTTTGCATTATAATAGCAATCAGCTTATACCTTTCCGCAAAGGGCTTACAGCGGCTGTGCATACTCATGCCTCCTGATCGCCAAGGCGCTAGCGGATGGTGTCTAGCAAGTCAAGTCATATTTATCAGGAGATGCATGAACATGCAAGACAAGACCCTTACGTGCCGGGACTGCGGGGAGCAGTTTACATTCACCGTTGGCGAACAAGAGTTTTACGCCGAAAAAGGCTTCACCAACGAGCCTTCCCGCTGCCCGGCCTGCCGCGCGGCCAACAAGGCCAATCGCGGCGGCGGCGGCGGTGGTGGCAGATCGCGTGATCGCCAGATGTACTCCGCAGTCTGCAGCGAGTGCGGCAAGCAGACCGAAGTGCCGTTTGAGCCACGAGGCGACCGGCCAGTCTATTGTTCCGACTGCTTTGCGTTGCGTCGTTCCAATGGCGGCGGCGATGACTATGGCCGCAGCTCCAGGGATTCCAGAGGCGTACGTTCGGGAGGGGGCAATCGTTCCCGCGGCGGGCGCGGTGGCCGTAGCGAAGATCGCTGGTAACTAGTCCGTGTCTGCGCCCTCGGCGCAGCTCGTGAACATCGAAATAAAGGGGTGGCATTCGCCACCCCTTTTTGATTCCCCGTCGCTCGCCCATCATGCTGGACAGACCTGCCCCAACTCCTTGCTAGGCAAAACGGGCCGGGGCGGCTATACTACTACTCCATAGCCAGACCCGCGCTCGCTCTACGATGCGCCAATACTCGATACAGGAGAAAACCCCGTGGCCCCACACACTGAAAACTCGCGCCCCAACCTGCTCTATATCCATTCGGACCAGCATTGCGCCAACGTGCTGGGCTGCTATGGCGACCCAGTAGTGCAGACGCCGCACCTCGATTGGCTGGCCGCTCAGGGGGTGTTGTTCGAGAGCGCCTATTGCCCCTCGCCTATTTGCGTCCCCTCGCGCATGTCTACGCTGACCGGCAGACACCCGCATGAAAACGACTGCTGGACCAACGAGCATATGCTAGATTCCGGCATCCCCACTCTGGCGCACGCGATGGGAGCCGCTGGCTATCGCCCCACGCTGATCGGGCGCATGCACGCCCTCGGCCCCGACCAACTGCACGGCTATGCCGAGCGCCTGGTGGGCGACCACAGCGCCAACTATATAGGCGGCTACCCCGACGTAGATCATGGCATGCTCACCGGCACGCAAGGGCCAGATAGAATCAGCCTGGTCAAATCGGGGCCTGGCCTGAACGCCTACGAGGTGCACGACGAGTACGTTACCTCCGCCACCATCGCCCGCCTGAACGAACTGGGCATCCAGCGACGCTCCGGTGTGCCCTGGGAGCCGTTTTCGCTGTCGGTGGGCTTGATGCTGCCTCACCAGCCATTTGTGGCCCGCCGCCAGGATTATGACAAATACGCAGGGCATGTCCCGCCCCCCAGACACCCGGAGCCTTTTGGCCCGCACCTGCACCCCTATTTCCGTTGGTGGCGCGAGCGTTGCGGCATCACCGACGTGACCGACGAAGAGGGCATGCGGGCGCGCACGGCCTATTGGGCGCTGGTCAATCGGGTGGACGATATGGTAGGGGAGATTCTGACCGCCCTGCATCGCAACGGTCTGGCCGAAAACACCATCATCGTCTATAGCTCGGACCACGGCGAGCAGGTGGGCGAGCATGGCCTGTGGTGGAAGCAGACCTTTTACGAAGAGGCGGTGCGCGTGCCGATGATCATCTCGTGGCCCGGCCATCTGCCCCAGGGAGCGCGCTGCTCGCAGGTGGTCAGCGCCTACGACCTGAACGCCACCATCCTGGACGCTTTGCAGGCCCCGCCGCTGCCCAACTCGCACGGGCGCAGCCTGCTGCCGCTGGCGCGTGGCGAGTCGGACGGCTGGCTGGGGCGGGCCTTTTCCGAGTATTGCACCGATGAAGGCTGCTTGCATCGCATGGTGCGCCAGGACGAATGGAAGCTGAACTATTACCACGGCCAGCCGCCGCAGCTCTTTAACCTGCGCGAGGACCCGGAAGAGTTGCACGATCGCGCCCAAGACCCGACCTGTCGCAGCATCCGCGAAGAGTTGACCGCCATCGTGCTGGACGGCTGGGACCCCGACGCTGTGGCGAAACGCCTGCGGGAAAAGCGGGCCGACGTGGATATTTTGCGCCAATGGGCGCGCCACACGCGCCCGCAAGAGACCTATCGCTGGCCGCTGCGCCCCGAAATGGACTACCTGGACGAATAACAGCAGCGCGCCACCGCACCTACCATAGCCGCGCTAATTGGACCGCCGGATTCCAGCCGGCAGAATAAAAGCCGCCAAGGATAGCTAATGGCGCTAACTTTTGATTGTCACGGCCAGCAAATCACTCTCACCCCTTGTATCTTAACAAGAAGGCAGTATTGTATCTTAACAAGAAGGCAGTATAGTTCATAGGGGGGAACTGCTCCCCCACCTCCGCGACAGGCCGGTCGCCCTCTGGTCTGCGAGACCGCGGG
>JAAYXX010000037.1 GCA_012515695.1 Chloroflexota bacterium | reverse complement strand
TCAAAGAATCTCATCATTGTATATCTCATTGACACGCGAGAGCCTGAGCAATATCATATGTAGAATCCCTATGTCTTCTTTGGCAACCATGCCGCAGTATAGGATAAATCTATGGCAAAGTCATCGAAAGAGGAAATCGCTTCTCTTTTGGATCGCTACAACTCCCGCGAGTTGAGTGCGGAAGAACTTGTACGAGAACACTCTAGAATTCTTCAGACACGTCCACGATTAGAGAAGATAATGGATGAACTCGATCGACTCGCATCTCGCGGGCAAGACCATTTGAATGCTTGGCGTGAGATTTACCAGGCACTACATAATAATGATCGGGATTTGATTGATGTAGCGTTTTGGTTTTTCCTGATTACAGCCCTCGCTCATATTCAAATGGCCACGCTTCAGGCAGCCAAGCTTGTAGAAAACAGCAGTGAGTCCGTGAACCTTCACTATTTCCTTAACTTCCTGGACAGTGAATGCAGGAACGATTTCCCGGACAATTGGGATGAAGTGAAATCATTGGTAGAGAGAGATCGCAGCCAACTTCAATGTCTCCAAACCATTTTAAGCAAGATCAAGGCGGAAAGAGACAAGACTATCGCGCATCATGATAGAAGCCTTCTTAAAGCTGGTATTGATGAGCTTTCCCGAGTCGAAGTAATAGAACTGGACAGTCTCTTCCAAACGATTCGGGATATGTTGGCTAGGTATCACACTTACTACTACGGTACTGCTCCTATTGTGCCATCTGCCAAAAGTTACACCGATCTCATTGGCCCAAGGGGACTAGAAGATCTTTTCTATCTAGCTCGGAAGGCACTCGATGATGAATCAATAGAAAATGTCAGCAACCATGTAAAGAAAATCCGTGCTTGGCGCAGAGCCCGTCAATCGGTGGAACAAGATTTGAGGCTGGCTGCAGATGGGGATTTCGCAGACAGCCCTAATCAATCAGATGATAGTATCACCGGAGAATGATTATCACGCGAATTGATGCCAGCATCGGGTGGCCGCAACTCACTCCACCTGACAGATAAACCCCTTCAGATACGCCGCTTCGGGGAAGGTGAGCAAGACCGGGTGGTCTGTGCCCTGCGCCAGCCGTTCCAGAATGCGCACGTCGCGGCCCACGTCCACGCTGGCCCCGAACAGCACCTTCTGAAACAGGTCTTCGCTGATCAGCCCAGAGCAGGAAAAGGTACACAGGATGCCCCCCGGCTCCAGGAGTTGCATCCCCAGCATGTTGATGTCCTTATAGCCCCGCGTGGCGGCAGTCACCTGAGATTTATTGTACGCGAACTTGGGCGGGTCGAGGATCACCAGGTCAAAGCGGCGGCCCTCGTCGCGCAACCCGCGCAACACCTGAAACGCATCCCCCTGGATGTGCTCGTCTACCTCGCGCTCCAGGCCGTTCAGGCGCAAATTCTCCTCCCCGGCCACCAGCGCGTCATAAGAGCTATCCACATTGGTGACGGCGGCGGCCCCGGCGCGGGCGGCATACACGGCAAACGCGCCCGTGTACGAAAACACGTTCAGCACCCGCCTGTCGGCGCAATAGGGCGCGATCTTGCGGCGGTTGTCGCGCTGATCCAGGTAAAAGCCGGTCTTGTGCCCGCCCGCAATATCCACCTGAAAACGCAGCCCATTCTCCGAGACGATCACCCTCTCAGCCACCCGCTCGCCCGCCAAATCGCCAGTAACCGGCTCCAGCCGCTCCTGGCCGCGCACGTCCACATCACTGCGCTCATAGACACCCCGCGCATGGGTAAGCTCGACCAGCAGGTCGGCCAGGGTCGTCTTCCACGGCTCAATGCCATAGGTCAGCGATTGCAACACCACCCATTCGCCATACCGGTCCACAATCAGGCCAGGCAGCCCGTCCGACTCGGCAAAGGCCAGCCGATAGGCCGTGGTCTCGGTGCTTTCCAGCAGGGGGCCACGCCGGGCGATGGACGCTTGCAGCCGACGCCGCCAAAAGTCGCGGTCAATCGGCTCGCTCTCGTTCCACGTGAGGATACGCACCGTGATTTGCGAGTGGGGATTATAGTAGCCGCGCGCCAGGAATCCCCCCTCCTGGTCGTGCACATCCACCACAGCGCCCGGCACAGGGCTGCCGTGTACGCTGCTAATGGACCCGCTGAAAATCCAGGGGTGCCGGCTCAACACCGACTTGTAGCGGCCACGCTTCAGGCGCACCACAGGTAAAGCTTCGCTCATGGGATATACTTCTCCATCTGGACAACCAACACCCGGCGCGTCTGCGGGGTGATGGCATAGCGCGAGTCGATCCGCCAGCCCACCACCCACACGATGTCGCCGCCCGCCACCAGCAAGGGCAGCGTGTCGCGCTCGCGCCGGGGAACCTTGACATTGATCATGAAATCGCTCAGGAGCTGCCTGCGTTGCAGCCCCAACGGCTGGAACCAATCCCCCTCTTGCCGCGCGCGCAGAGCCAGCGGGGCCTGGATGGCGGCGAAATCGAGGTAGGCGGTGTAGGGGTCTGGGTTATTGCGCCAGCGTTCGGCCAGCGCGTCCCGCTCGACCACGCGCGTGGTCAACTGCCAGGCCGTGTCGGGCAGCGGGAGCGTGCCGGGCACGGGCACGGACAGCGCGCCGTCCATCAGGCGGGGCCGCTCTTCGGTCAGCGGCGGCTCGTACCCTTCCGCCGCCAGAGTCGCCTCGTCATAGCCCAACGTCAGCGCCAGCCCACGCGGCAACACAGCCCGAGCGCCCACTCGCGCCGAACGGATGACGCGCAGGGCGTCTTCTACGTGCTGCCAGTCAATGTCGCGCAGGGAAAAGCGCAGCCGGTGGATGCCCTCGCGCAACAGGGAACGCTGCAACCCCAGCGGCAACTGGCGCAGCGCGGTGAGATCGTATACAATCGCCTGAGCCGTCTCGGAGCGCACAACGGCGGGCCAGGCTTCGGCCGCCTGCTGCCGCAATAGCTCGAAATCGGCGGCCACCACTTCCGCCATACGCCGCGCCGCGTGGCGGAAATTGGGGTTGTACGTCTCTAGCAGCGGGATGAGTTCATGGCGCACGCGGTTGCGGAAATAGGTCTGATCCAGGTTGGACAGATCAAAACGCGGGTGCAGGTCGTGGGCGATGCAGTATTCCTCGATCTCCCGGCGGGTGACGTTCAGCAGGGGGCGCAGCAGGCGAATGCCCGAGACGCTGGCCGTCGGTTGGGGTTCGTCGCCCAGCCGCAGTTCGTCCACGCGAGACAGGGGGCGCATGCCGCGCAACCCGCCCAGGCCAGACCCCCGCAAAAAGTGCATCAGCACGGTTTCCACCTGATCGTCGGCGTGGTGGGCCACGGCCACCGAACGCCCTCCAACCTGGCGGGCAACGGCGGCCAAAAAGCGATACCGCGTCTGGCGGGCGGCCTCCTCGATGGACAGCCGCCGCTCTTGGGCCTGGGCAGCCACGTCCGCCCGCTCGATGGTATAGGGCAGCCCCCAGTCTTGCGCCAGGGACGCGACATAGGCGGCATCCTGGTCGCTGGCCTCCCCGCGCAGGCCGTGGTTCAGGTGGGCGACGTGCAGGCGCACGGCATAGTCGGGGGCAAGCTGGCGCATGACGTCCAGCAGGCAGAGGGAGTCGGGGCCGCCCGACACACCCAACACCACCGTGTCCTGGGCGAGCAGCAGGTGGTGATCGTCCACCGTTTGCCTGACCTGAGCAATCAGTTCCACACGAGACCTTTCAGGGGACGCGGCTTCTGCAAGGGCCGATGAAAGAATTGTTATATGCCGGAGGCCGTGTTCTCATCTAGTGTTCATCAAACAGGTATATACATATTGTACCGTACCACCTGTCGGATTGCCAACTTTTCCTCACCCTGTGGAAGACGGCACCTGCTCCCCTCGCCCCTTGGGAGAGGGTGCGGCACAGCAGTGCCGAGGGTGAGGGTAAGGGTTATCCGACAGGAACCGATTCGGAAAGGAGCCTGGCTCTCATGCCCATCCCTTTGGTTGATCTCAAGGCGCAATATCGTTCCATCAAGCAGGATATCGACGCAGCGGTAGCGCGTGTATTGGAAAATGCCAGCTATATCCTGGGCAAAGAGGTCGAGACGTTCGAACAGGCGTTCGCCGCGTATTGCGGCACGACCTACGCGGTGGGGGTTAGCTCTGGCACCGACGCCCTGCACCTGGCCTTGCTCGCCTGTGGCGTGGGACCGGGCGACGAGGTCATCACCACCCCGTTTACGTTCATCGCTACTGCGGCGGCCATCTCGCACGTGGGGGCTACGCCGGTGTTTGTAGACATTGACGAGCGCAGCTACAACATGGACCCCGCGCGCATCGAGGCGGCTATTACCCCCCGCACCAAGGCCATCCTGCCGGTGGATTTGTACGGCCAGCCCGCCGATATGGACCCCATCATGGAGATCGCCCGGCGCTACGACCTGCGGGTGATCGAGGACGCCTGTCAGGCGGTGGGGGCGCGCTATCGCGGGCGACGGGCGGGCAGCCTGGGCGACGCGGGCTGCTTTAGCTTTTACCCGGCCAAGAACCTGGGCGCTGCTGGGGACGGCGGCATGTTGACTACCAATAACGCCGAGATTGCCGAGCGGGTACGCAACCTGCGCGACCACGGGCGCATCAGCAAGTACAGCCACGGGGCCATCGGCTACACCTACCGGCTGGACGGCTTGCAGGCGGCCATTTTGGGGGCCAAGCTGGGCCACCTGGACGGCTGGAACGACGCTCGCCGCGCCCACGCCCAGACGTATAACGAACTGCTGGAAGGCACGGGGGTGATTCTGCCGCAAGAGGCGGAGGGGTGCCGCGCCATCTATCACGTGTACGCGCTGCGCGTGCCCCGGCGGGATGAGCTGCTGGAGTATCTGCGGGCCAAGGAGATCGGAGCCAGCATCCATTACCCGCTGCCTGTGCACCTGCAACCAGCCTATGCCGCGCTGGGCATCCCCAAGGGAAGCTTCCCCATCGCCGAAGCGTGCGCCGATAGCGAGCTATCGCTGCCGCTCTACCCGGAGATGACGCGGGAGCAGATTGAGGAAGTGGCGGCGGCGGTAAAAGAGTTTCTCGGCTGACGCCGGGCCGCAACCGAAATGAACGCAACGCCAGGGGCAAGGGTGCCTCTGGCGTTTCCCTATTCCTGCGTTCTGATCTCGGATCGTGGGCTGACCAGGGCGGCGCCGCACTACGCGCCGGGTCCAGAAGCGAGGGGAATCTCACTAGGGCTGCCACGGGCCACCCGGCTCCCAGTGGCCTGCAAATGGCCGTCCGTCGGCCATCGCCGATAGTGCTAGCAAGACAAAACTATGAAAACTAGAATAGATCGTCAATTGCCCCGGAAAAATGAAAACCGCTAATGAAAGTTTGAAAAATAGTTCGGTAACCCGGCGTGCCATCTCATAGGCAGTTGAAACTGCACCAACCATTGCAAAGCCCACCTTCGTGGGCTGATTTGCAGTCGCCGAAGGGCGACTTGGCAAAGGTTGCCGCGGTTTCAACCGCCCATCGCAACGGCTGTTACCGAGCTATTTTGTTAAAACTCATAAGCGGGTTAGTGTGGTTTTAGTGCATTTTAATGCATTTTTATTTATACCAGCCCGGCACCTTCAGTGCTGAGCTGGAGGCAGGGAGCGAAACGATGTTGCGGCATTCATTTCTCAATCTTCAGACGCGATGACGCGAACGGCTTCGCGCAGCATCTCGTTAAAGGGTCGCCCCTCGAGATGTGCACGGTTGAGCAGACGCCGGTGAATGGAAGCAGGGATATTACTGGTCACAGGAGCGCCTCCAGGTAGGGCCGCATCACCTGCTCGACCCGGCAGATGCGGGCATAGTGAAGCAGTTCGTTGGCATTGAATGCCGGACTCGTGCGATAAGACTTGAGTGCCTCGATAGCCACATCCAGACCGACGCGGTTACGTAGTTTGAAAGCATCGGCTACACTCTTGGCAGGCGAATACATCCGTACCTGTACCCCGTCTATCTCGTGGGTTTCGATTCCTTCGCTCCAGGCGGCCCCGCTGAACCAGAAAAGGCGCAGAGGCGGATGCTCCAGTCGCGGGGATTCGCTTCCCCGCTCCAGAGCCAGGTCTACGAAATGGGGAATCTGCGTGGTCAGTTCGTAGAAGGCCAGCGCCGAAACAAGGCTGATCACCCCGCGTGGCACCTTGAGGGCGACAGTCACGAGATCAGGGTTTGCGAGAGGGGGAAGCTCGGCCAGCCGATAGAGGCCGCGCCCAAGTTGCTCCAGCACGCCTGCATCGCGCAGGGCGTAGAGCGTGCGCGGATGACTGCCAAGGGCCAGGGCTTCACCAGCGCGCAGTATCCCCCCACGTTCGCGAAACAGCTCGATGGTCTTGTGCATGATTTCTTTGCTGGGCATGTTTGGATAAAATTACCTACACATACTAATATCTGTAGGTAATTTTATCCCATTCCGTGAAGCAAGTCAAGTGCTGTTTCTATTAGCTGTGCGCGGCGCCGCACTACGCGCCGACGCCACCAACGCCCCCGAAAAGCAAGTTACTCCGCCGCTTGACCACAAATCGGCGCATCATACAATAAAGGCATCGCCGTGAAGCCAGGGCAGTTCGTCCTGCCGCGCGATGTCCCCCTCGATCGACCACCCGTACTCATCCTGCATAGCCGTTCTATCGCCTTTTCCCCCGTCGCGCCAGCCGACATGCCCACATTGGCCCCTGTCTTATCTGCGCAACGCCTTGTAGTTGGATTAGGGTTTGTTTAGCGAAAGGAGAGCGGAGAATGGAGCGAATGGGTGTTCGCGAAATGACGTCAGAGATCAGCGCCGAGTTGCGCGAGTGTATTGAGGACTGTCAGGAGTGCCACTCGATCTGCACGGAAACAATTATGCACTGCCTGCAAATGGGGGGACGCCATGTGGAGGCAGTGCACATCCGCACGCTGCAAGACTGCGCCGAAATGTGCGCGACCAGCGCCCACTTTATGCTGCGCCAGTCCCCCTTGCACCGGCAAACTTGCGCCATCTGCACGCAGGCCTGTACTCAGTGCGCGGAAAGCTGCGAGGCATTCCCGGAAGACAAGATGATGCAGCAATGCGCCCAGATTTGCCGCCGTACGGCTGCATCCACGGACAAGATAGCCAGGGGCGGTTGAGTTCACCCAGCCCGGCTATCGGTGGCGCGTGCCCATCGCCCAATCGCGCACACGAAAACAGGGGGCTGCGCGGCCCCCTGTTCCCACGTGGCGCTATACCCTACATGCGCAGATACGCCTCGCTAAAGATGGTCTTGTTCAGCAACACCTGCACCGTCTTCCAGATGTCCACCTGCTCCGGGTCGCTCATGTCCACCTGAGAAGGCTCCAACTCTTCCATCGCCGCCGTGGCATCGTACAGGGCCAGCAGCAGCGCGCCCGCGCCGGTGCTGTCGTCGCGCTGCTCGACGATGCGGATGACGTCTCGCAGCTTGTCATCGAGCGGGTCAGCAATGGCGGCGTCCAGGCCCGCGGCCATCAGCATCACCAGGTAGACCCGGTTGAGCAGGCTGCGGTTCTCGGTGGGCACGTTGTTGGACACGTTGCTCAACCCACAGATGGTAATGGGCGCGGGGTCCAGCCCCTGCTTGACATACCGCACCGCCTCGATGGCGTGGGGGCAATATTCCTGGCAACCGGCCACCGTCAGCACGAGCGGGTCCAGGTACAGGTTCTCCATCGGTATGCCGACCTCCATCGCGCGCGGGACGAGCTGGTCCAGCGCGATGGAAACGCGCTCCTCTGCCGACAGGGGAATGCCGCTCTTGCCCATCATCAGGGCGATCAGCTTTGCGTCATACTCGGCGGCCAGCAGGGGCACCTTCTCCAGGCGCTCTGGCTCGGCCGAGGTCGAGTTGATTATCGCCTGCCGTTTCGCCAGCTTGAGACCTGTCTCGATGGCGGCCAGGTTGGTCGTGTCGAAGGACAGCCTCACGTCCACCACCTCCTGCACCGTGTTGACCATCCAGGTCATCACCTCCGGCCCGCTTTTTTTCTGGGGACCGATGTTCAGGTCGAGCACGTCCGCGCCGCTGGCCACCTGAGCTTTGGCTAGCTCTTGAATGGTCGCCGCGTCGCGCTCCTGAATCGCCTTTTTGACCCGTGGGGAGATAATGTGGATGTTCTCTCCGACGATGAACATAGTTCGCCTCCTTGTGAGGTAGTAAACCGGTAATGACGCAGATGGTTACTGCGGCCTATGGCCGCACACTTGGCGCGCCAGAATGGCGCGGCTACAAGTCCAGGTGAGCAGGTTAGCCGAGCACCTGACGCAACAGTGCTTGCAGGGCCGGGTATACCTGCGAATGCTCGTCTAGCTCGACCAAAGGCCGCCCCTGCAAGTCGAACGCGCTGATGGCCGGGTCGCGGGGCAGCGTCCCCAGCAAGGGCACGCCGAGGGACTGCACCTGCTGGCAAAACGCCTCCGGCAGATCGCCCGTGACGTTGTTGACGAGCAGATAGCTGCGCCCGATGCGCGTGCCCAGCTCGCCCACCAGCCGCACGATATGCTGCGCCGCGGCCAGCCCGCGATAGGTGGGGTCGGTGACGATGAACAGCACATCCACGTCGCGGGTAGTCTGGCGGCTGATGTGTTCCATGCCCGCCTCGTTGTCGATCACCACCCAATCATAGTCGTTGCCCAGCGCGTCAATGCTATTCCGCAGCATATTGTTTGCCGCGCAATAGCACGTCGGTCCCTCTGGGCGGCCCATCGCCAGCAGGTCCACCCCCTCGCCCTCGACCAGACACTCGTTGACCTTGTACTCGAACCAATCGGGCTTGGACATGCCCTCTTGGAACGTGCCACTGGACACCTGCTTCTTGGTATCCTCCCTGATCTGGCCGATAGTCTCGCGCAACTCCATGCCCAGGGCCAAATTGAGGTTTGAGCTAGGGTCGCCGTCAATAGCCAGGATCGGTGTGCGGCCCGTTTCCAGCAGATACTTGATCGTCAGAGCGGCGACGGTGGTTTTGCCCGTGCCCCCCTTGCCGACAACTGCAACTGTTATAGTCATGCTACGCTTTCTAGTCTATCCGCGTCCATTTGCCACCAGTTCCCGCTTGACCGAGTGAAAACTATCCAGGTCGGTATGCGGCAGGAACAGGGCCAAAGTGAACTCGTTCATAAAACTGTTGTCTGCGCCGAGTTCCAGATACGTCATCATCTTGGCGATCTCGGCCATATGGGCGCGATGCTCGCGGCAAAGCAGGGCGATGGCTGCCCCCTGCACCGACGTGTTGCCCAGGTAAGTAAAGCGCTCCCGCTCCACGTCGGGGAGCAGGCCGATCTCGACGGCTTTGTCAATGTCGATGTACTTGCCGAACGCCCCGCCGATGATAAACCGCTCAACGTCAGCGATTTCCAGGCCCATGCTATGAACCAGCACGGAAATCCCGGCATAGATGGCGGCCTTGGCCCTCAGCAGGTTTTGGATGTCCGGCTCGGTGATGACAATATCAGCCGCTCGCTCCGATCCGTTACCATTACCGTTGCCGTTGCCCGCCTCGGATGCCCAGGCGATGACGTATTCGGGTCCATCGGCCCCCTCGCGAATACGCGGGGTGTCCAGGTGGCGGTTCAGGTGGCCGCTCTTGTCGATAACGCCCGTGACAAACATCTCGCCCAGCAGCGAAATCATGCCCGAGCCGCAGATGCCACGCGGCGCGGCCCCGCCAATGCTCTCGTAGGTCGGCTCAAAGGTGCGCCGGTCAATGCGCACCCTCTCGATGGCCCCTTCGGTGGCCCGCATGCCGCAAGCGACGCCCGCGCCCTCAAAGGCAGGCCCCGCCGAGCAGGCGCAAGAGAGCAGCCACTCGGAATTGCCCAGCACGATCTCACCGTTGGTGCCCACGTCGATGAACAAGGTGACGGGTTCTTCCTCCGCCATGCGCGAGCATACCACGCCCGCCGTGATATCGCCGCCCACATACGACCCCACACCCGGCAGGCAATCCACCGTGGCTTGCGGGTGGATGTGCAGCCCCAACGCGGCGGCAGTCACCGGCATGGGATGGTTCACCGTCGGGATGTACGGCTCCAGGCGGATATGCTGCGGGTCCAGCCCCAGGAACAGGTGTATCATCGTCGTGTTACCGGCCACCGCCGCCAGATATATCTCCTCCGGCGTCAGGCCGTGGCGCGCCAGCAGGTCATCAATCAACCCGTTGAGCGTTTGCATCACCAGGGCTTGCAGGCGTTCCAGGCCGCCGGGCCGCCGGGCGTAGATGATGCGCGAGATCACGTCCTCGCCACAAGCGATCTGCCCATTATAGGCCGACGCCTGATCCAACAACGCGCCAGACGCCAAATCCACCAGATAAACCACGTTGGTCGTCGTGCCGATGTCAATAGCCAGCGCCAGCGTGCGGCCCGTGGTATCCCCTGGGCACACATCCACCAACCGGGGCGCACTGTCTGGGGCCTGCCAGTTGCCATGCTCCAGCACAGCAGTTACCTGCCAGTTGGCGGCGCGCAGCTTTCCGGCCAGCGTTTGCAGCACCGGCAAGGTTGTCACACAGTCGGCCACCTGATGCTGGCGAGCCAGTTCCCGCCTCAATCGGTCGAAATCGTTCGTATTGTCGTCCAGGCTGGGCGGCTCGATGGTTAGCGCGTATTTCTTGATCCACGGCTCGGCCCGGTGTTCGCAGGCCACCGCCAGCGGAGCAGCCTTGTCGGCGGCGCCCGTTGCTCCATCAGATGGCACGTGCTCGGCCTGTTGAGGGGGAACGTACACCGTTACGTTCCCCTCGATGGTCGTCTGACAGGCCAGCGCATAGCCCTCTTGCACCTGAGCGGGGGTCAGCCGGGCCGACGCGCGTCGGCGCACAGGGCCATCTTCCACCCGCACCAGGCAGCGCCCACAACGCCCTTGTCCACCACACGGCAGCGATACAGCAACGCCCGTGGCAGCAATGGCCTCTTGCAGCAGCGTGCCTTGTTCCACGATCGCCTCGCGGCGGTCAGGCAGCACGGTTATTCGACAAATGGCGTTCGTCACAACACTCCTCGCAACGCTCAGTAGCCGCGCCTTCCAGGCGCGCAAACCAGCTCCCATGCCACACAGCAGGATGCCATCCGTAGCCGCGCCTTCCAGGCGCGCAGGAGCGCGGCAGGATGCCGCGGCTACGGTGTTTAGGCGTTTGTTTAGGCAAACTGCTTCAAAAAAGCCGGAATGCCAATCGCCTCACGCGGGCCAACCAGGATTTGCCAGCCGGGCAACTCTTCCTCCAGGTCGCCGGAAATGCTAGAGACCATGCCAGGAATGATGATCTTGCGGTGGGCCACCTTTTCCAGCACGCCCATCGTGTTGACCGCCTTGGCGATACGCTCGGCGTCAAACTTGCCCGCGGCCCACGCGGTAAGCACCGACATGCCTTCCGAATCGGTAATCAATAGCCAGGCCGGGATACCGCTGGCCTCCAATTCGCCCGCCACGCTGAAATAGGTGAGGGAAAAGTTGGTGGTGACCAGCAACGGCGATTCGGGCCTGGGATTGCCGATCTCGTACAGACCAGGGCTGACCTGGATGGGCTTCTGCGGGTCGGTGTAGATGTTCTGGCGCAGCGTCAACAGGGCATACAGCGCGGCGGGGTCAAAGTGATCCAGCACCACAAACCCGGCATACTTGGCGATGCCCTGCGAGGCCAGCAGCGCCTCCTCCTCGACATCATCCGTGTTAGCGCCGGGGAACACGATGATCGGGTAGCCCAGTGCGCGATAATTCTTTTTGATGGCGAGGCGGCGTACCTGCGTCGCGGCCTCCAGCGAACCCGCCCAATCGCGGACGCCAGGGTCGAGCACGAGGTCTTGCGCGCCCTTGCCGTCCAGCTTTTCCGCCAGCGCGGCCAGGCTGTCCAGGTCGCCGTTCCCCTTGACGGCCAGCGGGGCCTTGAAACGTACGGCGAGGTCTGCCATCGCCTCCCAATTGTCCTCGGTGGCAGCATAGATCAACGGGGCCACGCCCTGAGCGGCCTTGAGGCCCGCCTCGATGGCGGCGGGGTTCTCGCTCGATAAGATCACGGCCAGCCCGGCCTTGACAGCCTGATCCACGCGCGCGCCAAATGTCGCCGCGTCGCCGGAACGGTTCTCGACGACCACGCCGCTGGCGTTCATGGCAATGCCCACCCGCTCAATCTGGTAATCGGCGATTTCCTGCACCTGAGCGGCAAAGTCTTCCGCCGACGCATCATCCCCCAGCCGGTAAAAGATGCCGGGCTGATGGTAAAAGGTCTTCTCATGGCGGAAGAGCACCGTCTCGTTGCCCGCTTCCACCTTGCGGTCTCCCGCGCCAACAGTGACCAGGCGAATAGGCGGCGCAGACGCGGCATCCAGTTGGGCTTTGGCCTCATCGGACACATAGGGGCAAGCGGAAAGCTCCACCTGACGAGCAGCCAGCTTCATGGCAAAGGCCAGGCAGGTAGGGAATCCGCATTCTTTGCAGTTGGTCTTTGGCAGCAGTTTGTATATAACCAGTCCACTCAGTCCCATGTATGGCTCCTTTCTCCCCCCTCACCGAGGCCCCTTGCAGAGGACCCTGACAGGCCGGGGGTGAGGACGTGTCTCGTTACGATGCGGTGCTCAAGTGCTCGATAGTCTGCTTGATAACCTTGACGGCGGCGGGGTGGCGCAGGACAACAACGTTCGCCCCGGCTTCTAGCAGGGCCGTAGCCGTCATGGTCTCCCAAAGGCGCGCCCGGCGGCCCCAATCGCCCCACGCGGCAGGGACGCCCTCGCCGGTGCGGCTTTCCTTGCTGCGCCACGCCTCATACCCCACGGTGACGATCATCGGCTGCTGAATGACGCTATCGCCAGTCAGGGCGGCCAGTCGCAGGCGCTCCATGACGGAATAGGTGTATTCCAGGCCATAGCCCAGCGCGCCGGTGGTGGGGTCCATCAGAATGCGATCCAGGTCCATACGCATGTCGCTGATGAGAATGTTGAGCTGCTTGCCCAGGTTCACGTCAATGGGGCTGCGGGCCACGACCAACTGATTGTGGGCCAACGCAGCGGCCACGATGGTGCGATAATTCTTGTCTTCGCAACAGCCCAGCGCGACGCGCTCGCCCGCGGCTTCTTCGGCGGCGGCCACCAGCACCTCGTTATCCTTCTCGGCCTGGCCCGGCCCATAGATAATCAGGGGCAGGGAGGTCGCCTGCAAAACGGTACGCACCGTCTTGCGAGCGTGCGCCGCGTCGGTATTCCCGCGCTCCGGGTGGGCGCTTTCCAGCGTCAGGGCGATCAGGTCCGCGCCGATCTCCTCCGCCTTTTTGGCCCAGGCTCCAACGTCGTGGACAACGTCGCCCCAGGCATCGGTAAGCACTGGCGACCAGTCATCCGGGGCCTGGTCTAAAATCTCTACCGCCACGGCGGGCCGGCGGGGGATCTGCCCCTCGAAATGCAGGAAGGGCAAGGTGTTCTCCCCGCCAATGGTGACGGTGGAACCGCGTGTGCCGCCCTGCGCCGGGGTAGCTCCCAGGGTAATCTCGCGTATCTTGCCTGTCCAGGTTTCTTTGGCGACAGGAACAGGTGTGGCCATGTAGGTTCTCCTTTCGTCGCTCCGTAACGCAAACACGTGATTATGGACGCCGGTTGCTGCCAGCGTGACAACGGGCTGCCAGCAACCGGGTGTCAGCCTACGTTGTTAAAAGATCGGGTCCATCGTCAGCGCGGGATGGCCGTGCTCTTCGAGATAAACCAGCAACTCGTCTACCGTCGTCGCTACGCGCTCGTCGGCGATTTTGTCCAGCAGGTCAGGGTCGCCCTCGCGCTCGCAGACGGCCTGGAGTTCGGCGGCCATGGATTCCTTCAGGTTGCTGGACATCC
This sequence comes from Chloroflexota bacterium, assembly GCA_012515695.1. Lineage (GTDB taxonomy): Bacteria > Chloroflexota > Anaerolineae > UBA1429 > UBA1429 > JAAYXX01. Next base: position 8,766 of record JAAYXX010000037.1, on the reverse strand, counting down.
AGACGATGCGCTTGAAACCGCCGTCCGCCGAGATGAACTTGCGACTGAGCAGGTAATACTTGCCCACGCCCATCATGCCCGGCGTTTGCAGGCCGCCACCAGCCACGCCAGCCAGCGTGGAAAACGTCATGCCAGCGGGGGTCATGCTGGGGTCTTCGCGTGAGACCACCATGATGCCGTTCGCCTCTGGCACGACGATGGCGATACACTCAAAGCAACCGCAGGCGGTCATGGGGTCTTGCATGATCGAATACATGGAAACGCGCTCGACGCTCTGGTGCGAGTTCTGATAGACAAACTGGTTCGTACCCTGCCATACGCCAAAAGCGGGGTCAATGCAGATGCCCTTGACGATGGGCTGGTTGGGGCCGGTGGGGTTGATCTGATGGCTGGCCTTGCAATCCAGCCAGTTATACGCGCCGCACAGCCCCAGCCGTTCCGGCGAGACAACGCAGACGTGGTTGGGGGCAAAGCTCTGGCATAGCGTGCAGCTATAGAACTCGTCCACCGACTCGTCTGTCATGCCCGCCAGACGGATATTGCGGGCCTGATACGCATCGCGGGCCAGCCCCAGCCATTTCTCAAACTGCTCAGGATCGGTGTACAGCGTTACCTGCACCTTGTCGACGATAGAGCCAAAGTCGGCATGGAAGCGGGCGTACAGGATATCGCCCAGGTGCTTTAGCTGAAAGCCCTTGTCCACCGCGCCCTTGCTAAAGCGCAGCCAGGTGATATCGCGCTGGCCGATGTGCTGAATGCCCGACGCGCCGTTGACAAAGTAGTGCAACTGGCGCTCCAGAACCGGCTCGAAATCCTCTTGCATTTTGCGTCCGGCCACATCAACCACGATGCCCAGGTTCATCGCGCCGCCCATCGGCACGTCGTCGAACGATGGGCCGACCACGGTGATTTTGCCGTCCTCGATGGCGTCGAAATCGGCCATTCGCAAATACTCGAATGCGCGGGCATCGCGCCCGCCAAACTCGACGCGCATGTCGGCGCGACGGACCCGCTCCCCCTCGAACGCGCTGCCATACGGCACGGGAATGGGCACGTCAGTAACCTTGATCTTGACGCCGCGCACTTCGACGGCGCGCTGCACCAGGCGGCGGGCCTTCTCGGTATCGTTCTCACCCTCGATGTCGTCAAAGGGCATGCTGATCACGTGCTCGTACTGGGTAATGCCCGTCGGGAGAATCTGCGGGATCACCGTATCGGCGATGGTAGGGAAGCCATAGTTGAGCGCCCCCGCCGCCGCCGCGTATTTCAGGTCGTCCACTTCGCCCAGGGCCAGCACAAACGCAAAGACGCGGTATTTGTTGTAGAGCAGGATGTCGCGGGTTTGCCCGCCAGACATGCCGCCAAAGGTCAGCGCCGAGCGCGTGGCAAAGCCCAGCGCATAGATGGCCGAGATGGTGTCGGTGCCAAAGGGGACGATGTACGTATCGTACCCCATCTCCACGCCCTCTTCCTGCAACTGGTGGATGATGCTCCGCCCGTTGACGTTCCCGCTAAGGAACACCAGAATGTTGCGCTTTTGCAGCTCGCGCACGATGGACACGGCGGCCTCGTTGCTGCGGGCCGCGCCCACAATGGCAGCAAAGCCGGGCATGCGGCCATCCACCAACTGGATGCCCCAGGCGCGCAACTGGATGTCGTCAATGGGGCCGTTGGCATAGCCGCCGCCCTCCCCGTCGTCGCCGCCGTCGGGGCTGGTAAAACTGGTTCCCGTCAGTTGCAGGCCGGGGATACGCTCCGGCTGTTGGCCGCGCACAAAGCGAATCGCCTCGATGGCCTCTGTCGCCAGCAGCGTGGCGGAGCCGCAATCGAGCGTCTCGCCCAGATAGGGCAGCCACACGCTATCCCCAGGGACGGGGTGCAGCAGGCCGCGGGCATAGTCGAGGACAGGCTCTAGCTCGCCCAGCGTCTTGACCTCACGGCCAGTGAACCCCAGGGTTACGGGCAGGTAGTAGGCCGTATTGGTAAAGGCCACGGGCGTGTCGGGGCCAAACTCCTTGATGGCCGCCTTGAGCATTGCATCGGCCTCGTTGACAATCATGTTAGCGCCGCGAATAGCGGCTTGAGCAATATAGCGAGACATATTCTGGCCCCTCCTACTCTGCGGATACGTCCGAGATCGAATAGAATCCGAGTGTGGGCTTATTCTGGGTCGCCCGCAACGCCTCTTCCATCAGCGCGTCACCGCTCTGGCCGAACCTGTTGGGGTTATACTCGGCCAGGCCGAGCGCCTCCCGCTTGGCGTCAATGATCTCGAACGCCCTGGCGATCAAGCGATCCACATCCGGCTCGAACTCCATGCTGCCGCCGACGGTTGCTTCCCAGCCCTTGCTGATCAACTCGGTCACTTCTGGGCTGCCAGCCACAGGGTTATGAATGCCAAACAGCACATGCGCGCCCGAAGCGGCGCAATACGTGCCGATGGCGAGAGCTTTTTCCGACATATACTCCGGGCAGATGCCTACAGCGGGGATATCCGAAATGTCCTCGCCCAGGCCGCCTTCTGTAGCGCATTGGGTGAGAATGGTGAGGATGCGCGAGTTGTCCACACAAGACCCCACGTGCAACACGGGCGGCACGCCAATGGCCTCGCACACTTCGCGCAAACCGGGGCCTGCCTTGTCCATGAATTCGGGCCGCAAATAGCCCTCCTTGGCCGCGCCAGTGGCCGCGCAGCCGGTGACGACCACCAGCACATCGTTGGCGATCAACTCGCGCACGATCTTGGTGATGGCCGAATCCTGCGTCACGCGGGCGTTGTTGCAGCCCACGACAGCGGCCAGGCCGCGAATGCGCCCGGCGATGACGGCATCGTTCAGGGGACGGAAAGAGCCGCGATACAGGCCGCCCTGCATATAGCCGATGTACTCGTGAGAGAAACCGGCCACCAGCTCTTCGCGCGCGGGCGGGATGTGCGTCTGTCCACGGTTGGGGTAGTTGTCAATGGCGGCGCGCACAAGGTTCTTGGCGCAATCATACGCGTGTTGCTCGTCAAACTCGATATGGGTAGCGCCCTCGATCATGGCCTTGGACGACGTGGTAATCAGGCGGGTGTGATGTGCCTTGGCGACCTCGGCTAGGGCCTGCATGATGCACTGGACGTCTACGATCATGGCTTCCACGGCCCCCGTAGCAATCGCCAACTCTTGCGAGAGGAAATTGCCCGCCGGGGGAATGCCGTGGCGCATGAGCACCTCGTTGGCGGTGCAGCAGATGCCCGCCAGGTTGATCCCCTTGGCTCCCTTGGACTCGGCGTAGGCCAGCAGTTCGGGGTCTGTCGAAGCGGCGACGATCATCTCTGAGAGGGCGGGGTCGTGGCCGTGCAGGACGATGTTGACCTCATCGTCCTTGAGCACGCCCAGGTTGACGGCGCTTTGCAGGGGGCTGGGTGTGCCGAACAGGATGTCGCTGATATCGGTGGCGAGCATGGAACCGGCCCAGCCATCGCCCAGGGCGGTACGCATGGCCTGCTTGAGGATGTTCTCCGCGTCCTGGTCTACTCCCATGTGCGTGCGGTGCATAATCTCGACGATTTCGCGGTCCACGCTGCGCGGGGTCAATCCCAGGTCCTGCCAGATTTGCTGGCGTTTGGGGGTAGCGCGTGAGGCATAAGAGATCAAGCCCGTTTGCTGCCCAAAGTTATCCAGGGCTTTGGTAGCCACGTCCTCGGCGATGGCGTTCACCGAGCGGCCCTCAGTGGCGATGTTGAGGTAACTGGCGACAGCGTAGAGCTTTTGCGTGTCGCGGATGCGAAAGCCCTGAGCCTCCCCCCTGGCGACGGCCAGCAACGCAAAGGCGAGGCCGCGCCCGTGGTCCGAGTGAGCCGCAGAACCGCCCGCCACAGCGCGCGCATAGTTGCGGGCGGCCACCGTTGCGCGGGTAGCCCCGCAGACGCCGCGGGTGGTTTTGCCAACAAGGCGACAGGGCCCCATGAAGCACATCTTGCAGCAGGAGCTATCTGCCCCAACGGGGCAGGGCTTGATCTGGGCGGCCCGGTCAAAAGCGGTCTCTATCACTCCATCGCAGCGTTCAAGCATCTCGTTGGCTGCACAATCCACACTCTTGTCCGACATGTCTATTTCATCTCCTTCAACTGCTGACGTTCGATACGTTGGCAGAATTGGCCCGCAGTCGAGTGTTATCGGGCGATTCCGCATCGGACCAAGGCGATATATTCGATTGACTAGACCATTTCTTCGGTAACCCGATATGCCATCGCGTAGGCAGATGAACCTGCGAAGGCAGGTTTCGCAATGGTTGCCGCGGTTTCAACCGCCCATCCCATTGGCTGTTACCGAACTATTGAAAGACTCATAAACCATTCTCTACTGACGCGGGGTGACAACCTAGTACCGGCGGAAATCGCCAGACATTTCCAGGTCTCGGCGCTCTGTCGTCGTTGTGCGCTGGAGGACGTTGTACCAGGCCGAGCCATCCTGGCTGCGTTCGACAATCGGCGCCAACTGCACCTGTTGATCGGGCGGATAACCCGCACCCGTCAAGGCGGCGATGATCTGGTCCGCCGAGAGGAGGCTCTCGTCGTAGGTAATCATAACCTGGCGCCTGGCGGCGCTGGCTATGATCTCTTGGACGCCTTGCAACCCGGTAACAGCCTGACGCACGTTCAGGACATGGTGGTCGGCATACATCTGAGGGAGGCGTATGGTGACGCGGTTCATTGGGCTATTGCTCCTTCGCCAAGAGGATTTGCGTACCGATAGGTTCAACGATCATCAATCTCGACAATTCGAATATCTGCTTTGAGAACTCGATACACACAAGGGACCGCCATACAAGCCCCTGAGATAGGCGAAATGGATGGAAAACGGCCGGTTTTTGCAGGGATTTGCCGGGGGATATATATGGATGGCCTCATCCCTGGGAGGTTCTCACTTGGGTGGCACGCGCAGTCAGGCACGATCCACGGTAGATGGACTGAGGGGAGGAGAAGAAGACACTCCGCGACGGTCTCACGAGAACCAATCTTTTGAGCAACCCACGCGCATTCAGTGCGGCTGAACCCCGAACTGCGCCCGTCAACACACCAGACGGGGGCGCAATCGCTCCGCGTTCTGAATCATCGCGTGTACACAAGCCGTTCTGTCAATTGGTCGCCTGCCACATTGCAGGAGCACCATTTTTTACCATACAACGACGATTGTTGCAAAAAGGGGGGGGCGTCCGGTCAGAACGCCCCCCCTTTTTTTGCCATAACCAGAAAATCTAGAACAAACCCTTGACCTTGCCGTTCTCGTCCAGGTCCACATCCATGAACACTGGACGCCGGGGCAAGCCGGGCATTGTACGCATATCGCCGCACAGCGGGTACAAAAAGCCCGCGCCCACGCTGGCGCGAATGTCGCGGATGGGCAGCCGCCAGCCCTTGGGCACGCCCTTGAGCGCGGGATCATGCGACAGCGACAGGTGCGTCTTGGCCATGCAGATGGGCAGATTGTCATAGCCGAATCGGGTATACAGCTTGACCTTCTCCTCGGCTTCGGGCATATAGTCCACCCCATCGGCCCCATAGACCTGCGTGGCGATGGCTTCGATCTTGTCCTTGATCGGGGCATCCAGCGGGTAGAGGAACTTGAACTCGCTGGGCTTGTCCGCCGCTTTCATCACAGCTTTGGCCAGATCCACAGCGCCTGCGCCACCCTTGGCCCAATGCTCAGACGGCACAGCATCCTCGGCCCCGGCGTCAATGGATATCTTGCGGATCAGCTCGATTTCGCGGTCAGTATCCGGGCTAAAGCGGTTGATTGCCACCACTACGGGGATGCCGAACCGGCGGGCGATGCCGATGTGCGCCTTCAGGTTTTCCGCGCCCTTTTCCAGGTATTCCAGGTTCTCGGTGGTCAACTCGACAGGCAGCGGCTTGCCGGGCACAACCTTGCCCAGTCCGCCATGCATCTTGAGCGCGCGCACTGTGGCCACCAGCACCACCGCATTGGGGATCAGGCCACTGACGCGGCACTTGATATCAAAGAACTTTTCCATGCCGATATCCGCACCAAAGCCCGACTCGGTGATGACGTAGTCAGAGAGCTTGACGGCGATTTTGTCGGCGACAACCGACGAGTTGCCGTGGGCGATATTGGCGAACGGCCCCGCGTGCACAAAAGCGGGCGTATTCTGAAGCGTCTGCATCAAGTTGGGCATCAGCGCGTCTTTCATCAAGACGGTCATGGCCCCGGCCACGCCCAGGTCTTCGGCGGTAATCGGGTTGCCAGCGGTGTCTGTGCCAATGTTGATACGGCCCATGCGCGCGCGCATGTCCTCTACGCTGGTCGCGAGGGCCAAAATAGCCATCACCTCGCTGGCTACCGTGATGTCAAAGCCGGTCTGACGGGGTATACCGTTCTTTTCGCCGCCCAGGCCAATGACGATCTGGCGCATGGCAGCGTCTTCTACGTCCACCACCCGGTTGAGCAAGATGGAGAAGGGGTCAATATTGAGCCGCTTGAGGCCGATTTTCGCCAGCGCTTTGTCGCCCAGGCGGAACTCGTGCAGCATACGGCCATCCACCGCCGCGGCCAGCAGGTTGTGGGCCACGCCGACGGCGTGAATATCGCCGGTCAGGTGCAGGTTAAAGTCTTCCATTGGGACGATCTGCGAATAGCCGCCGCCAGCCGCGCCGCCCTTGATGCCGAACGTAGGCCCCATAGACGGCTGGCGGATGCAGGTAAACACCCTCTTGCCCAATTCCGCGCCCAGGGCCTGGCTCAAACCCACTGTGGTGGTCGTCTTGCCCTCGCCCAGCGGGGTGGGCGTGATGGCCGTCACGTCGATGTATTTGGCGTTGGGTCTATCTTGCAGCTTTTTCTCAACATCCAGGTGGACTTTGGCCTTGTACCAGCCATACGGATCGACGTCGCTGGCTTCCAGGCCAAGGCTTTTCGCTATGTCCAGAATCGGCTTGAGCGTTGCTGCTTGAGCGATTTCCAGGTCACTGAGCATGGTAGTCCTCCATCTAGGCGATAAGTTCGTCCTCTACCCGGTAATACACGAGTTGCCACAGGCGCGCTTGCTTTTCACTCGCCAACCTGACGCCTGGCTGCTGTCAGCGTGTTGGTGATGAGCATCACGTTGGTCATGGGGCCAGTTCCACCGGGAACGGGCGTAATGTACCCCGCCACCTCCATCGCCGCCTCGGTGTCCACATCCCCCTGAAGCTTGTCATCCACCACGTTCACGCCAAAGTCAATCACCACTGCGCCGGGGCGAATCATGTCGGCGGTGATCATCTTGGCCTTGCCGATGGCTGCGACCAGGATATCTCCCTGGCGCGTGATGGATTGTAAATCTCGAGTGCGCGAATGGCAAATGGTCACGGTGGCGTGTTCGTGCAGCATCAGCAGCGCCATCGGGCGGCCCACGATGTTACTGCGCCCAACCATAACGGCGTGCTTGCCCTTCAGGTCAATGCCATACCGCCGGAGTATCTCCATCCCACCGGCGGGCGTGGCGGGCGCATAGAAATCGCCGCTCTGTTGGAGCAAACGCCCCGCGTTGATGGGGTGAATGCCGTCCACATCCTTGCGGGGGTCGAGCGTGTCCGTTACCAACGACTGGGGCAGATGCTTGGGCAGGGGCATCTGCACAATGATCCCGTTCGTCTGCGGGTCCGCGTTCAGTTGCTGGATCAGCCCCGTCAGCGCGTCCGCCTGGGCGTCTGCTTCCAGCGTGTGCAGAGCAAAGCGCATCCCGACACCAGTAAAGCTCTTGTTGATCTGCTTGACGTACCAGGAGGAAGCGGGGTCCGCCCCAACCTGGACGACAGCGATCCCCGGCGCCCAACCATGCGCCTGCTCAAACGCGGCCACCTGCTCGGCCAGTTCCCGGCTCATGGTCTTGGCAAGGGCCTTGCCGTCTAGAATCTGTGCTGTCATGGCATCTCCTTCTGTTGGGCATGAGAGCGCAAGCGAACAACAGCCCGCCTGTTCGGCTAGGCCCCTATCTTTTCGCGCACAATCGCCATCACCTGTTCTTTGGTGTCTCCCTTGCCCTCGGTAATAGCCTGAATGCGGGCGCACACGTCCGCCGCATACTGCTCATCTTTGATGCTGGAGAGGTTGATATAGACGTTCAGCAGGGCGGCATGCATACAAGCCTCGGCCAGCAGCGCGCCCACGCCCGCGTCGCTCACGGCCCACTGGTTGCCCATTTGCGCGGCGGGCAGCGCCAGGTCCACGATTTGGGCGCAGCGCTCGGCAATGGTGAGCGGCACTTCCGCGGCGTCCCTCAATGCCGCCTGCATGGCCGCCTCGCGGGCCGCCTTATCCTCTGGCGTCTTGCGGGGCAGGCGGTAGGCTTCCATCACTTTTCCGTATACCCGGGTGTCGGCCTCTAGCAACTGGGGCAATTCCAGGCGAATGGCCTCGCTCTTTTGCAGGATGTCGGTCATGGCCTGCTCGACGTCCTCGTACCCCTTTTTGCCGATGGTGAGGTTGCACACCATGCTGACCAGGGCCGCCGCCGAAGCACCCCCCAGGGCCGCCCCGCTGCCACCGCCCGGAACCGACTCTTTGGACGCCAGGGCATCTAGAAACTCGGTCACGCTCTTTTCGATAAACATGCGCTCACTCCTCTCGCGTGCATCGGTACCTGTAAGCCTTACCCACGCCCTCGCCAGTATGTTGGCGAGGCCCTCGCCTTGGGGAATTGGATCGCCGCCATCCCTGGCGGCTTGTAATTATGGCCGGCTGGAAGCCGGCGGTCCGCACATGCTCCTCACCCACGGGGCGC
>JAAYXX010000307.1 GCA_012515695.1 Chloroflexota bacterium | reverse complement strand
GCTGGGTACAGCCGGGGTGAGGGCCACTCCGATCTTGCTCCAGCACTTGATCCGCGAAATGTTAGCGCCATTAGCCAAGGATGGTGGCGGTCCAATCCCCTTCCACGGGGCGAGGTTGTTCAGCCTCCCGCCAGCGGGATGCACGCCGCGGCATACATGCCGAGCACTGAAGGTGCCGGGCTAGTATAAAACAAAGTGTACTCAAGTGCACTAAACATCCATTAACCCGTTTCAACGGGTTTCTCTTTCCGCAGCCTGGGACATTCAGTCCCAGGCATTCAGTCCCAGGCGTAGAGCCGCCTATCGCCGCTCAGTTATACGCGCCGCGCAGGTCGTTCCACTTGACGCGGAGGATCTGCTCGGCCATTTCCAGCGACTCGTGCAAATAGCTCTTGCTTTTGCCTTTGGCGACGTCGCGATCTGCCCAGCTCACCTGCACCTCCCCGATACGATAGCCCGCTTTTTCGGCCAGGTAGAGCAGCTCCACGTCGAACGCGGTAACTTTCCAGCCAACCACCTCCCCGCTGCGCCGGATGGCGTCTAGCCGGGGGAACACGTGCCGGGCTACGGGTGCGCGCATGGCCTTGAACCCGCACTGGGTATCCGAGATGCCCCGCAACAGGAACAGGCGGCGAAAGCTGCGAAATAGAGCCGAGCCGATACGTCGGTAGAGGGGAAAGTTCTCTCGTTCCATCCCCCGCGACCCGATGACTACATCGTATCCCTGCTCGAACAGCGGCAACAGACGGTCCAGTTGGTCAATGGGCGTAGACTGGTCCATGTCGGTGAACAGGACGATCTCGCCACGGGCGGCCTGGATGCCATTCCAGACGGCGGCAGGCTTGCCCCCGTGGGGATTCTCCAGCAGCCGGAAACCGGACAGGTTCGGTAGCCGCTGCTGAATGATCTCGCGGCTGTCGTCCGTGCTGCCATCATCCGAGATGATGACCTCATAGGTAAAAGGCTGGGCATAAAGATAGGCGAGCATCTCTTCCAGCACGCCCCGGTGCAGGTTTTCGCTCTCGTTATAGCAGGGTACGATGACAGACAGGAAGGGATCGTTCACTATTCTCTCCCGCTAGCTACAGGCAACGGCCTGCGAACTGCGTGATAGCCTGGCGCGGCCCATCACCATTGGCGGGATGGACTGCGCCTACTCACGTCAGAATAGACTCGATATATGCGTCGGCGGCCCGCCGCCGAGACAAGGTTGCTTTGCGGGCCGACAGCCAGCGCACGCTGGTGAACAGGCCCACCAACTGTCCGCGCAGGCGCGCGCGCGCCGCGGCCCCTCGCCATGCCCGCAGGGCCTCGCGGGCGACGGCCCATTGCGCGCTGACGATTTCGCGCCAGTGTCGCCGGAGCAGGGCGGTGGGATAGTTGCGCGCAATGACCCACAAGGTATTGCGCCCCACGTAATAGCTGGACAGCACGCCGCCACCCGTCGCGCTGAGATGATGGTAGACGACGGCCTGGGGGACATAGACGCACTTCCACCCGGCGAGTTGGGCCTTCCAGTTCAGGTCTACGTCTTCGCAGTACATGAAAAAGCGTTCTTCGAACAGGCCGATGTCCTCGAGCATTTCCCGGCGGTAGGCCAACGCGCCGCCACATCCCCCAAAGACAAAGCACTCCTCGTTGTATGGCGCGTCGTACGTCTGCCAGACGCCACGCGAATCGGGGAGGCCGTTACGCCGGTAATAGTCCCCCGCCGAGTGTAGCTTTTGGCGGTCATCGTACAGCATAATCCGCGAGGCCGCCGAGCCTGCTTCCGGGTGGCGGTCCAGCGCGTCCACCAGGGCGGCGATCCAGCCCGGCTCGGCCTCGGTGTCGTTGTTGAGCATGACCAAAATCTGGCCGCGCGCGGCGCGAATGCCTGCGTTGCTGCCCCCGCTATAGCCCCCGTTGGTTGTCAGCGCCAGCACGCGCACCTCGGGATACTCGCGCTGCAACGCTTCCACCGAGCCGTCGGTGGAGGCGTTATCCACGACGATGATCTCCAGGTCGGTAAATGTCTGTTGCCGTAATGAGTCCAGGCAGGGGCGCAACAGCTTGAGGCCGTTCCAGTTTGGTATAATGATGGAGACGCGTGGCGCTCCTGTCGGGTTCCCGGTCATGTGCCTCCGGCCTTTATGCTTCGTCCAGGTGTTGGATGTAATCTTGCAGGGCCTCTGTCCACGGGCGCATGGTAATTCCCAGGTTGGCCCCGATAATGTTGTTCAACTCGACCTGCTTGGGCACGCAGGCAGCGCGTTGAAAGTTGGTTGTCGGGATCACCTCGACGTCGAGCTTGTTCGTGAGGTGCAAGATTTCCCTGGCCCAATCATAGCGCGAGCAGGCCCCCGCGTTGGGCAGGTGGTAGATGCCATAGGCTGGTTGGCGCACAAGCTGGGCGAGAGCCTGCGCCACGTCGCGGGCATAGGTGGGCGATCCCACTTCGTCCGTGACCATCCGCATCTGCTTGCTTTCCGCCAGCCGCAGCACGGTACGCACAAAGTTGCGCGGCCCATCGCCATAGAGCCAGGCAATCCGCACGATATAGAACCGCTCCAGCAAGTCGCGTGTGACCTGCTCCCCCATCCATTTGGTGCGGGCGTACACGCTGAGCGGGTTGGGCGCGTCGTATTCCCAATAGGGGCTGCCCTTGGTGCCGTCGAATACATAGTCGGTGCTGATATAGACCATCGCGGCGTTGGACTGGCGCGCAGCCAGGGCCACGTTGCGCGTGCCGACCACGTTGATCTTGTAGGCCAGGTCCGGGTCTTGCTCGCAGCCATCCACGTTGGTCATCGCTGCCGTGTGGATGATGGCATCTGGCCCGAAATCCCTGATGGAAGCCACGATGGACAGGTCGGTAATATCGTGTTCGGGCAGGTCCACGAGCATTAGCTCGTCCTCTGTCATCGTTTTTTGAATCGCCGAGCCAAGCTGTCCCTGGCTGCCGACAACGACTATCCGCATAGCGTGCCTCCGGTGCGGGATTCTGAAGGCTGTGGACGGTGGCGTCTATCCCGTCGCAGCCTGTTCTGGGTACGTGGGTGTTATTATAGCATCAGGGTGAATACATCGCAAAGACATCGCGACGTCGTTTGACAAGACGGCTGGCTTGACCCATAATTTCAAGAGACTGAGTAGCTCTTGTGCTGGGCGTTCATCGTTGTTGGTTGCACGCTGGAGGAATCATGGTAAAAGGTTCAATTCAGAACACCGAGCCAAGGGGCGCTGCGGGTCCATTGCGCGACAAAATCCGCGATATGGAGATTGGTCTCGCCAAGCTGAAGCGGCTGAGTGGTGAGGATGTGGCGGCCCTGCTCAAGTTGCGCGACGAAATCGCCCATGATGTGGCTGCTCTCACAGAGCAGGGGGTAGACCTGCGCCCCGAGTTGACGCGCATCACGTCCATAGACGGCATGTTGACCAGCAAAGCTGGGATCATCGTGCGGAAGGGGCTGGCTACCGCTCGCCGCGCAGAGAACCCGCCGGAGGATCACTGGTGGTGGTATCTCGACGGCTATCTGGCGGAGCAGCAACGCAAGTGGCTCATCAGAACCGGGGCCATCATCGCCGGTGTTCTCCTGGTAGTGTTGATTGGGAACTGGGTGATGGACAAGCGCTATGGGATGAGTCCCACGGAGAAGCAGGCTTTTGCCCACACGTCGCGCGCTGATCAGTTATTGATGAATGGCGACCTGGCCGGGGCGGTTGCCGAGTATGAGCAATCCTTGGTCTATGTGCCGGATGATGGGGATGTGCTGGCCGCTTTGGGGATTTTGTACGAAGCGCAGGGGCAGACGGCCAAATCCGAGGAGATGCTGACCAGGGCCAGGCAGGCTTTTGAGAATCCAGAAGGCTACTGGATCACGGTGGCTCAAACCTACAGGCTGGTGGGCGAGAAGGACAAGGCTATGGAAGCAGTCAACACTGCCCTGGAGGTTCAGCCCGAATCAGCCTATGCGTACTACGTGCGGGGCATCATCCATCAGGAGGCAGGCGAGACATTCGAGGCTCTCCAAGATTACGAGCAGGCCGCCAACCTGGCAAGCGAGCAAAACCAGAACGAGTTGTTCGTGATGGCCCGTTCGCAATATGGCATGGTGCTACAGAGTGGTGCAGGCTTTTAGCCCGTAAGAGTGCTGGGGTGCGTTACCCCAGCACTTTTTCTGCTTTATCCAGATCGTCCACCTTCAGAACGCTCTTGGCTTTCCCCGACCCGATTGCGCTGTAGGCATAGCTATACTCGATATTCACGCCTGCTTGTGCCAACGGCTGCAACACCTGCCGGACAAACGCCCCCGGCTCGTCAGGCATGGTAACTTCGAGCACTTCGGTCGTGGAGCAGGTGATTCCCGCATCCCGCATAATCTCTAGAGCGTGGCGCGGCCTATCTACCAGCATGTGGACGATGCCGAAATCAGAGGCATCAACAATGTTGTGCGCGATCAGGTTGATTCCGCCGTCGGCCAGCACGTTCAACAGATAGAGAAGCCTGCCAGGGCGATTCTCCAAAAAAGCTGACACCTGTGTGGTTCTCATGGCTACCCCCTTGATTATAACATGCCTTGGTCTTGTGGCTATCCTTGGGCGCACCTGGGTGGCACACGCCGGGCCAGGCGGCTACTGATCGTAGACGGCGCGCCGGTCAATGATGCGCCGGGCCTTGCCCATGCTCCGTTCGATGCGATGCGGCTCTACCAGTTTGATGCGCGCCTGGATGCCCAGGGTCTCGCGCATTTCGTACTCGGCTTTTTGCTGAAGTCCCTTCAATTGGCCGATATCGTCTGCGAAAATGGCTTCGGAAACCTCGACCCAGATTTCCAACTCGTCCATCGCCCCCAGTTCGCGGTCAACCAGGATAACATAATGCGGCTGCACGCCTTCCACCTGAAGCAAGACGGTCTCGATTTGCGAGGGGAACACGTTGACGCCGCGCACGATGAGCATGTCGTCGGTGCGCCCGCTCACTTTTTCCATACGTACCATTGTGCGGCCACATTTGCACGGGCTGGGGTCCAGCCGGGTAATATCGCCGGTGCGATAGCGGATCACGGGCAGGGCCTCTTTGGTGAGGGCGGTCAGCACCAGTTCCCCTTTTTCGCCGTAGGGGAGCGGGTCGCCCGTTTCGGGATGCACGATCTCGGCGAGGAAATGGTCTTCGTTGAGATGCAGCCCGCAATGATAGGTGCACTCCCCTGCCACGCCCGGCCCGATCATCTCCGAGAGGCCGTAGGTGTCGATGGGGTCCAGCCCCAGGCGACGTTCTAGCTCGCGCCGCATTTCGGCTGTCCAGGGTTCCGCGCCATGAATGCCCACACGCAGCCTGGTGGCGCGCAGGTCCACCCCCATTTCTTCCGCTTGCTCGGCGATAAAGATGCCATAGGAGGGGGTGCAGCAAAAGACAGTCGTCTCAAAGTCCTGGATCAGCATGATCTGGCGTTTGGTGTTGCCGGAGGACATGGGCAGGACCGTAGCGCCCAGGTGCTCGCTGCCATAGTGCCAGCCCAGCCCGCCGGTGAACAGCCCATAGCCCATCGCGATCTGCACCGTGTCGTCGGGCGTGACCCCGGCTGCTGCGAGGTTGCGGGCGCAGACCTCGCGCCAGAGGGCCATGTCGTTCTTGGTATAGGCCACGACGGTGGGCTTGCCGGTGGTGCCACTGGAGGCATGAATGCGGGCCAACTGGTTGCGCGGCACGGCCAGCAGCCCAAAGGGATAGTTGTCTCGAAAATCGCTCTTTCGGGTAAAGGGCAATTTGTGCAGATCCGCGAGTGATTTGATGTCGCCTGGCCTGATGCCTCGGTCGCGGAAAAGCTGCCGATAAAAGGGCACGCGCTCGTAGGCGCGGGCGACCTGGCTTGCCAGCAGTTCGCTTTGCATGGCCTCTAATTGAGACCGGGACATCGTCTCGCGTTCTTTATTCCAGATCATTGCTGACTCCTTCAGACATGTTGTATCCGGCACAGGGGGGGCTGTCAAGCCCTCGGCGCGCCCCTGGCGCTTGCTGCGATGCGCCTATTGCGCGCCGTTCTTGTACATCTCGCGGCGGTCAATGACCCGCCTGGCCTTGCCCATGCTGCGCTCGATGCGGTGCGGCTCCACCAGCTTGACGCGTGCCGAGATGCCGAGAGTATCCTGAATCTCCATTTCGGCTCTGTGTTGCAGGTTGGCCAACTCGCCCAACTCGTCCGAGAAAAAACCTTCGGACACTTCGACCCAGATTTCTATGCTATCCATCGCCCCGCGTTCCCGGTCAACGATAATCACGTAATGCGGCTGCACCCCTTTGACGTGTAGCAGGACCGTCTCGATTTGCGAGGGGAACACATTCACGCCGCGCACGATGAGCATATCATCCGTTCGCCCGCTGATCTTTTCCATGCGCACCATAGTGCGCCCGCACTCGCAAGGCTCCACCGTCAGCCGGGAGATGTCGCCGGTGCGATAGCGGATCACGGGCAGGGCTTCTTTGGTCAGGGCGGTAAAGGTCAACTCGCCGTAGGTGCCATAGGGCACCGGCTCGTTGGTGGCCGGGTCGATAATCTCGGGCATAAAGTGGTCTTCGAAAATGTGCAGCCCGTTCTTGTGCACACACTCGGCGGCCACGCCGGGGCCAATGATCTCGCTCAGGCCATAGATGTCCAGCGCCAGGATGCCGAGGCGCTCCTCGATCTCGTGGCGCATCTCGTGCGTCCACGGTTCGGCCCCGAAAAAGCCCACCCGCAGTTTGCTCTGGCGGAGGCTCGCCCCCATCTCTTCGGCGGTTTCGGCCAGGAACAGGGAATAGGAGGGCGTGCAGCAGATTGCCGTTGCGCCGAAATCCTGAATGAGCATGATCTGGCGGTGGGTATTGCCCCCCGACATGGGGATGACCGTCGCGCCGACGCGCTCTGCGCCATAATGGACGCCCAGCCCGCCGGTGAACAGGCCATAGCCGTATGCGTTGTGCACGATGTCGCGCCGCGTCACCTCGCCGCAGCTCAGCGTGCGGGCCATTACCTCCGCCCATACGCCAATGTCATGCTCGGTGTAGGCCACGACGGTGGGCTTGCCGGTGGTGCCGCTGGAGGCGTGGACGCGCACGACGTCATCCAGGAGCACACTAAGCAGGCCAAAGGGATAGGTGTCGCGAAAGTCGCTCTTGCGGGTATAGGGCAGATGGCGCAAGTCTTGCAAGCTATGCACGTCTTCCGGCTTGATGCCTGCTTTGTCAAAGGACTCGCGGTAAAAGGGAACCTTTTCATATACCCGGGCGACTTGACGCCGAAGGCGTTCCAACTGAATTGCCTCCAATTGACTCCGTGGCGCGCATTCCATCTCGCGATTCCAAACCATGTGACCTCCTTATTCGAGCAGCGTTCGCTACGGCGGGCGACGCCTGCCATTCGATCCGAAATGCATTGGTCAAGGGCAGATTGTACAACTACGCCAAGAGGCGGCTTAAACCGCGGCAACCGCTGCATCGCCATGTATGGCGCGCCAGGATGGCGCGGCTACAGCATCCTCACGACCAATGTAAATCCGAGTTATACCAACTAGACAATGCCGAGATAGGCACGGCGCATGTGGGCCGAGTTGAGCAGTTCCTTACCCGACCCCTCGGCTACGATGCGCCCGGTTTCCATCACATATCCTCGATCGGCGATACGCAGGGCGGCGTGGGCGTCCTGTTCGACCAACAGGACGGTCAGCCCTTCCTCGCGCAGCCGCACCAACATTTGCAGTATCTCATGGGCCAGGTTGGGGGCCAGGCCGATGGAGGGTTCGTCGAGCAGCAGCAGTTGGGGGGAGGCCATTAGCGCCCGCCCGATCGCCAACATTTGCTGCTCGCCCCCGCTCAGGCTGCCCGACACCTGCTTCTGGCGCTCTTGCAGACTCGGAAACAACTCGAATACATAGCGCAGTCTGTCGCGCATTTCCTGTCTGCCCAGCACCCACTTGACCGGCCCCAACAAGTCGCGCAGGCTGGTCGCGTGGTGGCAGTATGCGCCGAGCACGAGATTGTCGCGGACGGTCATCGTGTGCAAGAGCTGGCGTCCTTCGGGAACCAGGGCGACCCCTGCCTGGACAATGCGGTGGGCGGGCAGGGTGTCCAG
>JAAYXX010000306.1 GCA_012515695.1 Chloroflexota bacterium | reverse complement strand
TCTCGCCCGGCCCGCCAAAGGCATCCTGCACGCCAGCCCGCCCTGCGCCATGCGCCAGCAATACCCAGCCCTGCGGCGACTCGTCCGGCGGCAAGTAGAGCGTCCCCGCCACGCGATCCCCTACCTCCGCCCGGCTGAGGATCAGCGAGTACTCCACCCCATGCGGCCCCTTTTTCAGCGCTTTGATCCATGCCTGCACCTGGCAGCCCCGCTCTTGGGCAGATTCCGGCCATCGGGCCTCCAAGACATGCTCCAGGCGGGTGCGCGTAAGCGACTGCAAGTGATCCAGCTCTTGCACCGTCTTGGGCATTAGCGCATCCAGGCGACGCTGCGCCGCGTTAATGAACGCCCGCCCAAACTCGTGCCCCACGAGCGTGCCCGTCGGCAGTTGCCCGGTGGGGAACACGCGCATGCGCTCGTCCGGCTCGACAACGAAATCTCGCTCGGCGTTGCGCCCCAGTTCCTCGTCGCCCAGGAACCAGCGCGCAAACCAGCGATACACATGGTCGCGGCTTGCGGCGTTATAGTTGTGCGGCGCGTCTACCTGCGCCCAGGCCAGCCGATCCTCTGCCTCATACAGCGCATAGATGCTGAGAATCGCCGGGTATTCCACCCTGGGGGTGTTCACCGTCCAGTCGCCGGTAGCCGAGACCATCAGCAAGGGCCGTGGCGCTGCCAGCGCGCCAATCTCCACGTTGTACGTCTGGGTACGCAGGCCGGGCGCGTTCTCGCAGACGCAGCCCCCCTGGAAATGCGCCGAGATCATGTTCACCGGCGCAACCACCCGCACACGCGGCTCTAACGCCGTGAGCATAAAGGTCTGCGTGCCCCCGCCCGAAGCCCCCGTGCAGCCGATCCGCTCCGGGTCCACCTCGGCCAGCCCAGCCAACCAGTCCACCACACGCAGGCTATTCCAGGTTTGCAGGGCCAGCGGCGTCAGCCCCCACAAAGCCCCCTGCCGGTTGCCGAAATGGTGCGTGGGAACCTGAAGGCTGTCGTTATAGCCGACCATGTCATAGGCAAAGGCCATCATGCCCATGCGGGCAAAGGTGATACACCGCGCCCGAATCGAACCCAACTCTTGATGCTCCAGGCGGCCCCGCTCCCAATGACCGTGCGGGTTCAAAATGGCCGGAAAAGGCCCCTGCTTGCCTCGCGGGCGGTAGAGGTTGCCGGTGCAATAAAAGCCGGGCCAACTCTCCAGGTACACCTTGTCCACATAGTAGTCATCGTATTCCAGGGTGCCCGTAACGTACGCCTGCACTGGCGGGCGCTCTGGCATAGGCCACAGGCCCATCATGGTTAGCAGGTGTTCGCGCAGCCAGGCCGCCCGGCGCTCCCACGCCTCCAAAGTGGCATAGCGCGGGAACTCGTAGGGCATATCCCCGTGGCGGATAGTATAGTAACGTGCATCAACCGTCGGTGGTTTCTGTGTCACGCTGTCCATGAGCTGATCCTTCTTTGATAGGATACAGAGTATACTCGCCTCCAACTGCTGGCCCGGGCACGCCTGTTTGCATAACCATATCGTAACATCAACAACGCGAACAGGCAAGTCGCATAATGCGCTTGAAACCCTTGCACAGTCGCTATATAATCCCCTGCAACGCTCATCCAAGCGAGTTCAGAATCAGCAGCCAATACAGGAGGAAGACCATGATGGAAAACCTGAGCCGATTGCGTGAAGGACGCACGCAGCGCATTTCGAGTTGGGATCAGACCGGGCGCAATGTCGACTGTTGGCGCATCCCCGCCGGGGAAACCGTGACCCTGGCCAGCATCTCTGGCGCGGGAATCATCCGTCATATCTGGTTCACCGTCGCCAGCCCCGACACCCAATACCTACGCAAAACCGTGTTGCGTATGTTCTGGGATGGCCAGACCCACCCCAGCGTCGAGACTCCCCTGGGGGACTTTTTCGGGGTAGGCCATGCCAAAGTAGCTTCCTACGCCTGCGCCCCGTTGAGCATGTCGGCCAACAAGGGCGACGACCAGCACGCAGCCATGAACTGCTACTTCCCCATGCCCTTTGGCAACGGCGCACTTATCCAGGTGACGAACGAGAGCGACCAGGATATCGCCGCATTCTACTTTTACGTGGACTATGACGCGCTGGATTTCCTGCCCGACGATCAGGGACGCTTTCACGCCTGGTGGCACCGCCAGAACCCCTGCCCACGCGCCAGCACACTGGACACCCCCCAGCCTGATGTGAACCTGAGCGACAAGGATAATTACCTGTTCATGGAAGCGGAGGGGCGCGGCCATTACGTGGGCGTCAACCTGAGCGTGCATAACCTGTACGGCGGCTGGTGGGGCGAGGGCGACGACATGATCATGATTGACGGGGAGAAATGGCCCCCCGACATGCACGGCACAGGCAGCGAGGACTATTTCTCGCAGGCGTGGGGTTCGCAGCCTCACAACACCTTCCCCTACGCGGGCGTCTCTTTCCACTCTGGGCCGCACAACGGCTTTAACGAGCGAATTACCGTCTATCGCTATCATATCGTGGACCCGGTCATCTTCCACAAGTCCATCCGCGTCAGCATCGAACACGGGCACGCCAACGACCGCAGCGATGACTATTCCTCCACGGCTTATTGGTATCAGACGTTGCCCAGCAAGCCATTCCCGCCCTTCCCCAAGATGGAGGACCGCCTGCCCCGGCCCGATGCTACCATGTATCCGGTGGACCTGCCCATTCCCATTAACGACATTCGCCGCAGCGGCAGCCCCATTGACCCCGACAAGCTGCGCGGCAAATAGCCACCACCACGCACAGAATGCACAGGCCCGACAGTTAACGTCGGGCCTGATTTATCCTGCACAACTGTTATTAGGATGGGCGGTTTCAACTGCCTACAAGACGGCACGCCGAGTTACCGCAGAGAATCTCCATCATGCTGGCATCTTGGACCGCCGGCTTCCAGCCGGCATAGTTGCAAGCCGCCAAATACGGCGGCGGTCCAAGATGCCACCTGCGGCATGTATGCCGCTGGTGCCGGGCTGGTATAAAAGTGCTCAAGTGCATTAAACACCAATTAACCCGCTTATGAATTTTAACAAAATAGTTGGGTAACCGAGGCGGCGCTAGCCTTGCTACTGCTCGCTCGGCTCAGCCAGCGGCATATATGCCGCTGGTGGGGCTACCGCAAGAACGCCGCAAACACTTGATTCCCCAGCAATCGGCCACGGGGCGTCAGCCGCACGCCCTGCTCATCAGCCGCCAGCAGCCCCAATTCCACAAACTCGTCAATCTCCTCGCGATAGACCGCGCGCATATCCACGTTGAACCGCCGCCGGAAACCCTCCCACGTCACCCCCTGGTTCATCCGCAAGCCCAGCATCATCGTCTCGCCCATTTGCTGCTCGGTGGTCGGCTGCTCGCTGCTTTCCATTGCAGATTGCCCCGCCTGTATCCGGGCGATATACATCCCTACGTCCGCGGTATTGGCGTAGCGACTCTGACCATCGTAGGAATGGGCGGCCACCCCCACCCCCAGATACGGCTCATTGCGCCAATACTTGATATTATGTCTACATGCATACGCGGGCAGCGTCAACCCCGCCGTCGCCTGACCATCGCGCCGCGCCCAATTCGAGATCTCGTACTGTCCATAGCCCGCCTCGTCCAGCAGGGCCTCCGCCAGTTCGTACATATCCGCCGCCAGGTCATCCTCCGGCGCGGGCAATCTGCCGCAGGTGATCCGCTCCGCCAGTGGGGTCCCCTCTTCGACAATCAGCGAGTAGAGGGACAGATGTTCCGGGCAAAGGGCCAGCGTCCGCTCCAGGGTAGCCTGCCATGCGGCCAGGGGTTGGTTGGGCACGCCGAAAATCAGATCGAGGTTAATGTTCTCAAACCCCGCGCTTCTGGCCCACTCGTATGCCTGGACCGCCTCGGCGGCGGTGTGAATGCGCCCCAACAGCGCCAGTTCGTCATCGTGCAGGCTTTGCACCCCCAGGCTCAGGCGGTTGACCCCCGCCCGCCTCAAGGCGCGCAATTCGGCCAGATCCACCGTGCCGGGGTTCCCCTCTACCGTAACCTCGGCATCCGCCGACAGGCCCAGCGCGTCGCGGCAGGCATCCACCACCCTACCGATGTCTGCGGGGGATAACAGCGTCGGCGTGCCGCCGCCAATGAACAGCGTGTCAAAGCAGCAGCCAGACCAGTCGCGGGCGCGCTGATATAGCTCGCTTACCAACGCATCTACATAGGGGCCAAACACGTGCTCGCAGTGGGGATAAGAGATGAAATCGCAGTAGGCGCATTTCGCCTGACAAAAGGGGATATGCACATAGATGCCCGCGCAGGGCAATCCATCAACCATAGGCTCTATCTCGACAGGCGTGGGGGAACGCGCTCAGGGAAGGCAGCAACCGGTCAGTGACCATTGTTGCAGGGCGACTCGCTCTCGCCAAGGGCCATCGCCAGAGCGCGACGGAAGGCGCGTCGCCCCAGGGCCTCTACATCCTGATGAGAGACAAGCGCGTCGTTGAACATGCCAGAGGCGATCACGCGATCATGCACCAGATTGGGGAGCATCTCCCGCGTCCGCACATCGTCGAGGTGCAGGCCGCCGAGCAATTCTTCCAGCCCCGCAAAGCGGAACGGGACCGTATCCGCTGCGCCAGCAGCCACCGAAGCCCAATCTACCACGTTGGCCTCGCGATCCACCGCGAGCACCATCGCCAGCACCAGCGGCGCGCGTTCGCCTGGCTGTCGGGGGGCAACCCGCTCCAGCGCCATCCCCTGATCAGGTCCGAGGCCGCCCAGGCGCACCGCCGTCACAATCTCCGATGTGCTATCCACTCGCGACACTCCCGAACGCACAAACAGCGCCCCGATGGGCAGCCATTGAGAGCCGGTCATGTTCGTGATCTCTACTTCGGCGTCCAGGGCCACCAACGCCACCGCCCCGTCCGCATTGCCATACGCTGTCACCACGTTTCCGGCCAGGGTAGCGGCCTGCCGCACCTCCGGCGTGCCCATTTGCCGCGCCGCTTCCCACAGCAGGGGGACCCGCTCGCGCACCAACGCTTCCTCTTGCAGCGCAGCAAAAGTCACCGACCCGCCGATGATCAGGTAGCCGTTTTCCTGCTCAATGCGCTTCATGGCTGCGACCCGCGACACATCCACCAGATGCTCGAACAGCAGATCGCCCGCCTCCAGGCGCGGCAGCAGGTCCGTACCTCCCGCAACAAGTTGCGCTTCACCACGGTTCACGGTGAGATAGGCCAGTGCCTCTTCAACGGACGAGGCCATATAATGATTATTCGCAAGGCGTGGGGTGATTTGAGCGATTGACATTATACCTAGCATAGCACACTGCACGCTCTATGTCAAAGGGGAATTAAGCAGACATAAAATCGAGCGCGCATTTCCCAGGCAGGGCGCTGTGGCCCTACCCTAATGAAGCGATGATGCCCCGCGCCGCAATCTCGCCCGTCGCTGCCGCTCCTGCAATGCCCCGCGCTACCCCGGCCCCATCCCCGGCCACGTATAGCCCCTTGAGTTGGGTCTGCAAGCGCAGGTCGGTCCGCAGGCGAGTAGCGTACCGCTTGAGTTCCAGCGCATACAGCAGCGTGCGGTCCGCGTCCAGGCCAGGGATTACCCCGGCCAACATTTCCAGGGCTTCGACCAGATCGGTGACGATGCGATGCGGCAGCGCCATCGAAATATCGCCGGGAGTTACGTCCATCAGGGTGGGCACCACATCCCCCGGACTTTTGCGCAGCCTCCCCCACGTCGAGCGCCGGTGGCGACGCAAATCCCCCAGGCTCTGCAGAATCGGTTTGCCGCCCCCGATGGTCGTCGCCAGCCGGGCAATCGAGATGCCATAGGCTGTCGTGCTCTCCACCGGTTCGGTCAGGTTGATGCTGGTCAGCAGCGCAAAGTTGGTATTGCCAGTCTTGACATCGCGCAGCGAGTGCCCATTGACCCCCACGGCTCCTTCGTCCCGGTATACTTCCTTGACCACGAATCCTTCGGGCGAGACGCAAAATGTCCGCACGCGGTCATCATAGGTCGGGGCGCGCACGTACAGCTTGGGGTCATACGAGATATCAATGACCTCCTCCATGACGATGGAGGGGACTTCGACGCGCACGCCAATATCCACAGGGTTGTACGTAACATCCAACGAGTGTTCCAGCGCCAGGCGTCCCACCCACTCGCTGCCCACCCGGCCAGGGGCCAGCAGCACGAAATCCGCCTGCACCACCTCGCCATCCTCCAGCACAACGCCGCGCACAGCGCCGTCCTCGCGCACAATGTCCACCACGCGCTTGCCAAAGCGAAACTGCACGCCCGCCCGCTCTAGCTCGCGCCCCATCGCTTCGATCAATTCGGTGAGATGATCCGAGCCGATATGCGCCTGCCGAATGGGCAAAAAGCTGACTCCGCATTTGGCGGCGCGCCGTTCGAGGTCTCGCGTACGCTCGTTGTCCGTAGGGATCACATCCACATCGTACTTGCGGAAAATCTGCTCGATGTGATCCATCAGGCTCCACGCCTCGTCCTCACGGAGAAACTCGTACAGGTTCCCGCCTATTTGCGGGTGAAAGTTCACCTTTCCATCGGAAAAAGTGCCCGCCCCACCCATACCGTGTAACAAGTCGAAAGGCTCGTTGCGGTTGCGATCGGAAACCGGCTTGCCCATATCGAGCACGACTACTTCCAGCGAGTGCTGCGCCAACTCGTGCGCCGCAAACATCCCCGCAGGGCCAGCGCCAACTATCGCCACCTTTTTCATCCCTATCTCCTTGCTGTGCAGCCCCTGGACCGCCCGTCCGCCCCGCGCTCAGCCATCGGCCGAGGTCTCGGTCCTTCCAGCGGGCCTGCCCGAAAAAGGACACACCGCCACGCAAACGCCACAGACGGCCTGTTGTTGCCCCACTCGCTCCATCAGCAATTGCTCGGCGCGCTGCCTGCACGCCTCCACGTCTACCAACGCCTCGCGTGCTACCCCCACCAGCCACATATCGCCGGTGATCGCCTGCGCCGGGCAGGCATCGCGGCAGCGCTCGCACTTGCCACACTGCCCATATTCGATGGGCGTGGCCGCGGGCAGCGGCATGTCGGTGAACACGCTGGTGAGGCGCACCCGTGGCCCATACTTGCGGGTGATTAGCAGAGCGTTCTTTCCAATCCACCCCAGGCCCGCACGCGTAGCCACCGTCTTGTGCTGCACCGGCGCTGTCAGCGGTGGGCCAAACTCTTGGTCCAGCCCCTCAGAGGCCACCGTAGCTACAACGGCCTGTGCGCGATATCCCTGGCGGCGAATCCACGCCTCGACCTTTGCTGCGATCTGGTTCAGTCGGGCGTTGGTGCGCACATACGCCTCGTAATAGCGCGGCGTTGGGCCATCTTGCACGCCGAGCACGTCGTCAATGGGCAGTTCCAGCGCCATCGAGATGGCATGCGGCCAATCTTTCCATTCACCGCCGAAAATGCCAGCGATATCGGCGAAACCGTACAGGTCAACCCGTAATTCCCGCAAATATTCTTCCAGACCAGCTATCAGTTGTTCGTTCAACGCCGTGCCCTCGGATGAGCCGTACGGACCTCGGCATATACCCGCTCGATGCTTTCGCGCCGTCGGCGCTTGACGCGGGATACCTGATCCTCCGGCACAGGATAAAAGTCCAACATGCCGACCTTCTCGACGCACTCGCGGCGGCTGGCCCCGGCCTGGTACAGCTCTTCCACCCGGCTACGCATCTCTCGAATATACTCCTCCAGCCGGGCCACCGCCTCCTTGCCCGTAGGCTCTCCGTTAGCCGGGACAATCACCTCGACGTCCATCTCCATGATGCGCTTTAGCGTCTCGATCCACGCCAGCGAGTTGGCATCCGCCAAAGCGGGATGCTCATTGTTCACGACATTATCCCCCGCGAACAAGACCTTGGCCTTGGGCAGATAGACGCCCAGCGAGGCCGGGGTATGCCCCTCCAGATAGAGCACTTCGATGCGGTCGTCGCCCAGGTGAAGCGTGACCCGGTCGCCGACCTCCAATTCAGGCTCGTAAATCTCGATCTGGGCAATCTCGTCAGCCAGGGCAGGATCGCTCTCGCGATAGCTCGCGGCCAATTGCTCCAGCGTGGACGTCTTGTATTTGGAAATCGGCTTGGTGGCCTGCTCGTGCCCCCAGATGCGGGTGGGCATGAAAAAGGCGTTCCCGATGAAATGCTCCGGGTGATAATCCGTGTTCACGATGGCGTAAATCTCGTCCACGTCCAGGTCGAACAGTTTGGCGCGCCAATCGCGCGCGTCGCGGGGTAGCATGGGGGTATCAACCAGCAATCCGCCCCGCTCTGTACGGATGACGCCGACGTTCCCGCTCTCATAGCCCGTTTCTACAAACACATCCTTTGCCAGTTCCCTCAGCACCCCTACCTCCCTCGATAGTCACACAGGCCCCGCCGCTCCGACTCCAGCGCCCGGCCCCTCATCAACGTTGTTCCTCGTGGACTGCTTCCAGCGCCCGCTCTAGCACAGGCTGTAAGTCGGCAGGGCTTACCCCGCCCCCTTGCGCCAGATGGGGCTTGCCACCTCCTCGCCCGCCATAGGGCGCGAGCGCATCGCGCAGCAGCCTGGACATATCCAGGCTTACCTGCTCACCACGCGCAAAACAGATCTGAGGCGACGGCTGCTCCACGGCCAGCAAAGCGATCATATCGGGCCACTCCACGAGGCGTTGCGCCAGATAGCGCATGTCCCCCGCGTCATAACCCTCCAATACCCGATGAAAGACGCGCCACTCCCCTACCAACTCGGCCTCGGCGCGCCGGATGGAAAGCTCGGCGTACAACAGGCGCCTACGCAACTGCTCCGTCTGCCGCCGGGCAGCCCTTTCGGCCTCGCCCAGCCGCGCCACAGCCTCCGGCAGTTCGTCCATCCCCACCGTCAGGTCACCAGCCAGCCGCAGCAGCAGGCGGTTCTGTCGGCGGTAATCGCGCAGCGCCCGCCCACCACACAAGAACTCGACGCGCACCTGCCCCCGCTGGTGCTCCCAGCGACGAATGTGAATCAGGCCAACTTCGCCCGTGGCGCGAACATGCGTGCCCCCGCAGGCGCAAATATCAAACTCGCCCACGCGCACCACCCGAATGCGCCCCTCGACGGCAGGCGCTTTGCGTAGGGCCAATGCCTGCACTTCTGCCCCTTCATGCTCGCTCACTCGCACAGGGGAGTTCCCCATCACAATGCGGTTGGCAAGCTCCTCCACGCGCTCTGCTGCTCGCGCGTCCAGGTCGGCGAGAGCAAGGTCTATGGTGCTGCTCTCATCACCCAGGTGAAACGAGACGGTTTCCGCGTCCAACTCAACCTCGAACGCCCGCGAGAGGATATGCTGGCCGGTATGCTGCTGCATGTGATCCAGCCGCCGCTCCCAATCAATTTCACCGCGCACCATATCCCCGTCGGTAGGTAGCGGCTCGGCCAGCACGTGCACAACCTGCCCATTCGACTCGACCACATCCACCACGGGCACGCCGTTCAGCCGCCCGGTGTCGTGTGGTTGCCCGCCCGACGTGGGGTAGAAACAAGTTGCGTCGAGAACGACAGCGGGCCGCCCATCGAAGCTGGTCGTCTCCACCACCCTCGACTCGAAAGCCTGGCAATAGGGGTCTTCCCAGTACAGTTTTCGCGTCAACAGTCTGCTCCTGTCAAGGCCAAGGCCCTGCTTTATCAACAGAACGCATTATATTCAATATTCCCCACATTCGCCAGTAAAGCCAGATGAAGGACCTCCAGCGTCCTGCCGACCTAGTCTGCCGTTGCCACACTCCATTTAGCCGCCAAGGATGGCGGCGCTCCAGACGAGGGACCGCCGGCATCCTGCCGGCTCCGTTCGCCGTTGCCACACTCCATTAGGCCGCCAGGGATGGCGACGCTCCGTCTGTAGCCGCGGCATTCCTGCCGCGCTCTCCATAGCGCGCTCTGGCCGCCAAAAACTGCGCCCCTCAGTAAAAGTGCGTATACAGCGTCGTCTCCCAATAGGCGCGATAGGCCGCATCGCGGCTGCCCCGGCACACCCCATCGAACACACAAACACCAGGGCAAGCGTAGGCAATGCCACGCAACAGGCTACATTCCTCTTTCCGCCAGCAGCCATGCTCCCCGCAGATGGGGTCGTAATCATAGAAGCAGCAGTTGCGCCCGATCATCCACAGGATATTGTCCACCTCGAACACCGAATGCCGCGAATACTCGATGAGCAAATCGCAGGCATCTCGCACAGCCACCCGCACCAGGTTGTCCTGCTCGGCGCTCACCGGCTGCCGCGCAACAAGCTGGCGGGCCAGATCGGCGTCCTCCACGCGCACCATGCCGCTACGCAGCGCGATACGCATAATGTGGTAATCAATCGCCACCTTCAGGTTGGTCAGGTCATCCACCTGCCAGGCCCCGCATTTGTGGGTAAACATGATCAACAGGAAGGACTTTTTTTCGACGGGATCGCTATACGCCTGGGCAGCTGACAGGCGGGCCAGAATCCCCCCCTCGCCGCGCAGACGACGCCCGGCAGCCTCGTAGAGGTTCATCACGTCGCCGCCATACTGCTCCAGCAGCAGCCGCGCCGCATCGTGCCATTGCGCCACGCGCTCATCAATGCGATCCAGCGTCGAATGCTCGGCCACGCCATCATCGGAGAACAGGCCGCGCAACGCCGCGCCGTCCATCTGCGCGAGACGTGCCGCCATGAAATAATCGGGAGTCTCGGCCATTCGGCGGCGGGCGGCCCGCACCATATAATCCCATCCCCTGTACCACGCCCCGTCAAGCGTGCCTTGCAAGGTGCGCGTAGACTGGCAAATCGCCACCAAAAAGAACCAGAGATTGGCCTCTCGCCGCTTTTCCTCCGGCGTTACTGCGCGCTGCACAAACTCGTCGGGCAAGACCTGGAGCAGGTCCAGACGTTGAGCCATC
The DNA here is from genome assembly GCA_012515695.1 of Chloroflexota bacterium. Taxonomy (GTDB): domain Bacteria; phylum Chloroflexota; class Anaerolineae; order UBA1429; family UBA1429; genus JAAYXX01. The sequence goes on along the minus strand of JAAYXX010000306.1, from coordinate 9,622 downwards.
TGCCTGCATTGCGCCACGTCCACGGTGATCATGGGTTGCTCCTGTTTCAGTAGAGGTGAGTGTGCTGGGAATACAAGCGACCTCTGCCGGGGCAAAGGTCGGAGGGTTTGGTCACGTCATATCCGGCGTGCCCGCCAGCCTGTGCCGGGCGGCTGGCGGGCACGCAAAGAGTGGAGCCTTGCGGCTCCACCTTCGCCAGGCCAATAATCTAGTCGCTCTAGAAGGGGATCTCTTCCTCATCAATAGACGGGCCAATCTCTTCCTCGCGAGGCGAGTATTCGCCCGCAGCCGCCGCTTCCCCGCGCGTGCTGAGGAAACGCACGAGGTTCGCGGTCACGTCCAAAGAGGCGCGCCATTCGCCATCCCGTCCCTGATAGGGCTTGGGCTCCTGAATCTCTCCCTCCACCAGCACCAACGACCCCTTGGTTAGATACTGGTTGCAGGTCTCAGCCAGACGGCGCCATGCCGTAACGCGGAACCAGGTGGTGCGCGTTTGCAGCTGGCCATTAGCATCCGTCCATTTGCGGTCCGTGGCCACGCTGAACGAGGTCACCGGGGTTCCATTCTGGAGGTAACGCATCTCGGGGTCGCGTCCCAACCTGCCAATAAGAACGATTTTCTGGTACATGCAGAATCTCCTTGGTGCTTTGCCCACTTGCCTGGTAGATGGACCAGATTATAGGTCAAATATTCGCAATTTGCAACATGAACCCCCGTAACGCGTAAACTATGCCCCGCAGCGCGCCACCTGGCGCTTGACACCGCCGCCCATATAAGGGTAGTATAGCGGTACACGATGGGGCTACCGTTGCTGTTCGCCCTGGCGACCCACCTGCCACGCCGCGCTCCGGCCCCTGAATTGCGGTGCTTGCATAGCGACGGGCCGCCTCCAAGAACGCGGCCAGAAACGGAGACCAGAGCGTGTCATCCAGGAAACCGTCTATTGGGGATTTCCTGACCAATCTGGACCAACCCATGCCGTTGGGCCAGAAAGTATCCAAGCTTGTCCGCAACCTGTGGCGGCGAGTAGCCTTGCGGCAGCCCTGCTGCGGGCATCCCGGCGAACCAGGGTGTTGAAAGACCAGCAGCGCGTCCAGTTCGGACGGCGATACCCACGCCCACTAACAGGGGCGCGAAACGCTATGCCATTTTGCCCGGAATAAATTAGCTATTTATCATTCTTTTACGCTACCCTGACAATTCTGTGATAGGATGGCTAGCAAGGGTTTTGTATTTGTCGCTGCCAGGCGCTCTGTTCCTCAACAAGGCCGGGCAGCGCGGCCCATCCCATCCCGCTCGAGCCGAGTATACAAGCCTGAAAAGTAAAGAACATTTCAAATGACGTCACGCCAACCCAGAAACATTGCATTCAATCAGGTTTATGGCTATAATAGGAGCGACATTCTAGAGTCCACTTCTCTCCCCTTATCCGACTTGAACTGGAGCGAAACATGTGCAAACGTATAGTACTGTGCTTGGTTCTGCTTTCTCTCGTGTTAGGGGTTTCCGGCTGTGAGCAGCTCGGGCCTGTACTCACCATCGAGGCTAATCTACCCGCGGCAGAATCAGAAGCTGAGGTTCAGTCCACTTCTGCTCCTGCAGATGCTACTTCGGAAGCAACGGTAAGTGAAGAGGAGCCAACGGTGCCCCCAACAGTTGTCGAAGCAACTGAGGCTGAAGCAACGGATGCCGAAGCATCTGATGTCGAGGAAACTGTTGCCAGACCGACAAAACTAGCCCTCACTGACAAAGAACCCACAGCCGTACTGGGTACCTCGGCCCCCATCCTGGTCTGGCCCCCTGACGACATCGCAGGCCCCGTCATCGAGTTGATCTGGAAATGGGATCAACCACTGGCCGACAATGAGTGGTTCGAGGTGCAAATCTGGCCCGATGTGCCCGGCGCACAGCCAACGACCTTTGCATGGCAAAAGGAGGACAACCTCCGCATCACCGCCAGCCATCTCTTGCCCGGACGCTATCGCTGGCGCGTGATCGTCGTGCGCGCCGAAACAGAGCGGGCCAAGTGTCAGCAGCCTCCTTATCCCTGCCCCACGTGTGCCGACTGGGTCGTCTTTCAAGCGGCTGCCGCCAATGGCGACGCGGATATCTTTCGCATGCGTACCGATGGATCGCAGGTCGGTCGCCTGACTGTCGAAGATGGCGACGACGTCTGGCCTTCCATCGGGGTGGATTCGCTGAAAGTGGCCTTTGCATCCAACCGCGATGACAATTGGGAAGTTTACCTCATGGACATTGACGGTAGCAACCAGACCAATGTCACCAACAACGCCGACGCGGACGATACCGCCCCTTCGCTATCCTGTGATCGCATCGCCTTCCAGAGTGATCGCGATGGCAACTGGGAGATCTATTCGACGTCCCTGGACGGCACGGACCAGGTTCGGCTGACCGACGACCCCGCCGCCGACGAAGCGCCGAGCTGGTCGCCAGACGGACAGTGGATCGCCTTCCAGAGCAATCGCGGCGGCGATTGGGATATCTATATCATGCACCAGAGCGGCCAGGACCTGCGACCATTGGTGACAGGTTCCGCCAATGATCGCAACCCCAACTGGTCGTCCGATGGACACTGGATCATCTTTGAATCGGACCGCGACGGACAGAACGAGCTATACAAGATAAACCTGGACACCGAAGAGATCGTCCGCCTGACTGACGACCCCGCCAGAGACATCGAGCCGGTGTGGACGCCCTATTGCGGCTTGATCTTTTGGCAGAGCGACCGCGACGGCGCGCTCGACATCTACAGCATGCTAGAAGATGGCACCGAAGTGGTCTGCCTGGGCACGATCAACAACGTGCAGTCCTGGATCCTTAGCACGGCCAGAGGCCGCGACAAGGTGCGCTGCGAAGAACTGAGCGACTACAGCGAGGAAGGGCTTTTCACCATCGAGCGGCCCAACACGCGCGGCAATGTCTTGATCACGCCAAGACCTACGCGCACGCCGACCCGCCCGTGGAATGTGTGGTACCCGACGGCTACGCCTACGACCCAGGTGACAATACCCGTGCCGACGACCACCAGCACTATCCCGGGCACGCTGCCCGCGGCCACGCCGACCAGCACTCCACAGGGGACCATCCCCGCGGCTACGCCGACCAGCACCACCGGGGCTACCATTCCCGTGCCGACGACCACCAACACACCCAGGCCGCCAGTCCCAACCAGCACGCCGACTGTCTATCCCATCGGCACCGTGCCGCCACCGGTGACGATTATGCCACCCACGATTTACCCTTTGTGGGACTGAGTCTGGCGCTGCTCTTTTGAGCCTCCCCACGCCTCATGGTACAATGGGCCAATCCCAGTACCATGAGGCGTGACTATTTATGATCGACCTGGACGATTTCCTGCTGGCTACTGGCGGCCAACTGCTCGGCCCGACACACACGCGCACCTTTACCGAGTTTGCCTACGACTCGCGCATTGTGCAGCCCGGCCAGCTTTTCCTCGCTGTCGTCACCGAAACCGGCGACGGCCACGATTACATCCTCGACGCATGCCGGGCCGGGGCCACCAGCGTTGTCTGCCAGCGCGTGCCTCCCTCCCTGCCCGATGTGCCCTGTATCCTCGTCGAGAACACCCAGCAGAGCTTACTAGATTACGCCCGGTTCATCCTATCCCAGCGCGACGTTCAGGTCATCGGCGTGACTGGCAGCGTGGGCAAAACCAGCACCAAGGAGGCCATTGCCGCCGCCCTTGGGGATAGCTACCCCGTTTTCAAGAATTATGGCAACTATAACGGGCGCTTTGGCCTGCCCATCGCCCTGGGCCAACTTCTACCGGAGCATCGGCTGGCCGTGCTAGAGATGGCTTGCGACAGCCTCGGCGAAATTCAGGACCTGGCCGACATTGCCCGCCCCCGCGTGGCCGTCGTAACGCGCATCGGCTACAGCCACCTGCAATTCCTGGGCAATCTAGAGACCATCGCCCGCGAAAAAGCGCGCATCGTCGAGGCCCTCCCCCCCGACGGGATAGCTGTCCTCAATGCGGACGACCCGCACACCCGGCGCATGGCCGAGCGCGCGCCCGCCCGCGTGTTGACCTACGGCCTGGACGCGCGCGCCGACCTGTATGCCGACGACGTGCGCGTCTCGGAGCGGGGTACAAGCCTGCGCGCCCACTGGCAAGGTGAAACGATCCCCCTGCATATCCCCCTCATTGGGCCGCATCACGCCTATACCGCCCTGGCTGCCGCCGCCGTCGGGCTGGCCTACGGGCTACCCTGGGCCGAGATCGCTCGCGGCCTGGAAGCTATCGGCCCACTGCCGGGACGCACGCGCCTGCTGGAAGGCATCCACGGCGCTCGCCTGCTGGACGACAGCTATAACGCCAACCCTACGTCGGCGCTGGCCGCCCTGGAGACGCTGCGCTCTCTGCCCGCCCGCCGCCGCCTGGTGTTGCTGGGAGATATGGCCCAACTGGGCGACTATGCCGAGGAGGGGCATCGTCTGGTCGGGCAACGCTGCGCCGAGGTAGCCGACCTGCTCATCGCCAAGGGGGATTTGGCCCGGCTCGCCGCGGAACAGGCCGCCCGTGCCGGAAGCCAGGTTCACGTGACCTATACCGCCGAGGATACTATCCGCATCCTGCAAGAGTCGCTCCGCAAGGATGACCTGCTGCTAATCAAAGGCAGCGCCGAGAGTCGGCTCGAGTTCATCACCCGCGAGCTGTTGGCCGAACCCGCCAGGGCCACCGCCGCGCTGCCCCGCCAGCACCAGGGCTGGATGCAGGTGCGGCTCGACCGACCAGGGCGGCCCACGTGGGTCGAGATTGACCTGGAGGCCATTGGCCGCAACGTTCGCCGCGTCGCGCAGATCGTCGGGCCGCAAGTGGACATTCTCGCCGTACTCAAGGCGGACGGGTATGGACACGGGGCGATCAAAGTGGCCCGCACTGCCCTGAATAACGGCGCGTCCTGGCTGGGCGTGGCCTGCCTGGGCGAGGCCCTGACGCTGCGGCAGGCCGGAATAGACGCCCCCATCCTGAACCTGGGCTTTACCCCCGCCTGGCAGGCGCGAGAGGCCCTGCTGCACGACGTCACCATTACCCTGTTTTCGCCCGAAGTGGCGGAGGCCCTTTCCAGGGCGGCGGGCCAGTTGGGGCGCACTGCCCGCGTACACATCAAGGTGGATACGGGCATGGGCCGCCTCGGCCTGCTCCCCGAAGAGATCGTGCCGTTTGTGCAGAGCATCGCCGACCTGCCCGGCCTGCACATCGAGGGCATCTTTACCCACATGTCCGACGCCGACGCTGACGACCTGGAATACACGCACTGGCAACTAGAGCGCTTTCAGCAAGTGCTAGACGAGTTGGAGCAGCGGGCGCTGTTGCCTCCCCTCATCCACGCCGCCAACAGCGCCACCATCCTGCGGGTTCCCGCCGGGCGCTATAACATGGTGCGCCTGGGGATCGCCATGTACGGCCTGGCCCCTTCGCCCGCCGTCCCCCTGCCACAAGGCTTTCAGCCCGCCTTGAGCTTTAAATGCCAGGTGGCGCAGGTCAAAGAGTTGCCCACCGGCAGCTACCTGAGCTATGGCCGCACCTTTTGCACCGAGCGCCCCTCGCGGGTCGCCGTCATCCCCGTGGGCTATGCCGACGGCTTTCGGCGCGGCCCCCACCACTGGGGCGAGGTGCTCGTGCGCGGACAGCGCGCCCCCATCGTTGGGCGGGTCTGCATGGACCAGACCATGCTGGACGTGACCGATATTCCGGGCGTGCGTCAGGGCGACGAAGTCGTGCTCATCGGACGGCAGGGCAACGACGAGATCACCGTGGACGAGGTGGCCCGTCGCCTGGGAACCATCAACTATGAGGTCGTATCCGAAATCCTGGCTCGCGTCCCCCGCGTTGTCTAGCGCCCACCAACAGAGAAGCGCATTCCCTATTGACGAAATAGAACAAATGTGCTACTATGGGGGCAATACTCAAGCTAGAGTATGCGGAGGGTGTGAGCGTGGATATTCGGCAAAAGATTGACCTGTTGGGCGAAGCAGCGCAGCATGATATCTGTCGTGGCTGTGGAAGCCACTCCAGCCGGGTGCAAGACGACCTGGGCCGCTGGGTCTACCCCGCCATTCGCCCCGATGGACAGCGCATCTCGATGCTCAAAGTCCTGCAAACAAACGTGTGCGAGAAGGACTGTGCCTATTGCGCCAACCGCTCCGGGCGCGACATCCGCCGGACGGCGTTCACCCCCGACGAACTGGCCCGCACGTTTGACCAGATGGCCCACCGCCGCCTCGTCGAAGGGCTGTTCCTCAGCTCGGGCATTTGCGGCCACGCCGACCAGGCCATGCAGCGTATGTTGGCGACAGTCGAGTTGATTCGCCGCCAATACGGCTTTCGGGGGTATATCCATCTCAAGATATTGCCGGGGGCAGACGACGCCAGCATCGAAGCCGCCGTGCGCCTCGCAGACCGGGTTTCGGTGAACCTGGAAGCCCCCAACCCGCAGCGTATCCAGCACCTCAGCCACACCAAGGATTTCTTTCGCGAACTGCTGGCCCCGCTCCGTAAAGCGGACGAGGTGCGGCAAGCGCTCAAGCCGGGCGTCAGCATGACCACCCAGTTCGTCGTAGGGGCCGCCGGGGAATCAGACAAAGAAATTCTATCATCCGCCACCAGCCTCTACAGCAACCTGCGACTGGCGCGGGTCTACTATAGCGCCTTTCAGCCTGTGCGCGACACGCCCCTGGAAAACCACGACCCCACGCCAACCTGGCGCGAGCATCGGCTATACCAGGCGGATTTCCTGCTGCGGCAATACGGCTTCACCTTTGACGAGATCGTCTTTGGCGAGGAAGGCCGCTTGCCCCGTGAGGCAGACCCCAAACTGGCCTGGGCGTTGAGCAATCCCGAATGCTTCCCAATAGAGATTAACACCGCCAGCCAGCGCGATCTGCTGCGTATTCCCGGCATCGGGCCGCGCTCGGCCCAAAAGATCATCGCCCGCCGCAAACAGGGCCGCTTGCGCGAGCTTGCCCACATAGACCTGCCGCCCGCCAGCGTGCGCCAGGCAGCGCCCTTTGTCCTGCTCGGCGGCAAGCGCCCCAGCTACCAACTGCCCTTGTTCGACCCGACGGCGGCCTGCTAACTGTCTACTCCCTCTCCTTTTCCAGGCGCACAGGGGCGCAGGCGCGCGCCTCTGTGCGCTCAATCTTTCGGCGGGTCATCGTCCACGTCGTCGCCAGCCTCCAGCCAAGAGGCCCGCTGGATGGCATCATCCCCAAACCGGCTACGAATATCGTCCAGCGTCCGATTTAGCCGAATCCGCCGCTGGTCCTGCTGGTCGAACAGTCCCAACTGATAGCCCCCCTCGGAGAGTAACCCGCTCACCGCCACGCCCAGCAGCCGCACCGCTTCCCCCGCGTGCCAGTTGCGCCCCAACAGTTTCCACGCCTGGTCATAGATCAACTGGCCCTGGTCCGTCGGCTGTGGCATCGTCACCTGCCGCGTAATCGTGGTGAAATCGGGATAGCGCAGCTTGATCCGCACCGTCTGCCCCACCAGATGGCGCTCGCGCAGGCGCGCCGCCACCCGCTCGCTCATCCGCGATAGGACACGTTGCAGCGTTTCCTCGTCCGCCACATCGCGCACAAAAGTGCGCTCCTGGCTGATCGAGCGCTGGTCACGGCTAATGTGCAGCGGCGACTCGTCCACCCCGCGGGCGGCCAGCGCCAGCCCCCGGCCCTGCTCACCCAACACCCGCGCCAACTGCGCCTCCGGCCAGCCCGCCAGATCGCCAATGGTAGCAATGCCCATTTTGCGCAGCTTGCCGCCCGTCACCTGCCCCACCCCCCACAGCCGCTCGATAGGCAGCGGGGCTAGAAAGGCGGCCTCTGTGCCTGGCTCAACCAACACCAGCCCTTTGGGCTTGCCCAAATCGCAGGCGATTTTCGCCACCAGCCGGTTGGTGGCAATCCCCAGGGAGACGGGCAACCGCTGCTCGTCCATCACCCGCCGCTGGATCAACTCCCCAATCTCGCGCACTGGCCCCCATAGCCGCTCGCAGCCGGTCACGTCCAGAAACGCCTCATCAATAGAGATCTGCTCCACTGCCGGGGTAATCTCGCGGAGGATGTCCATCACCGCCCTGGAGCGGCGGCTATATTCACCATGCCGGGGAGGCACCACAATGGCCTGCGGGCAAAGGCGCAACGCCTGAGCTACGGGCATGGCCGAGCGCACACCATACGCGCGCGCAGCATACGACGCCGACGAGACCACCCCGCGCTCGTTGGGGTTGCCCCCTACGATCAGCGGCTTGCCGCGTAACGCAGGTTGCAGCAACTCTTCCACCGAAGCGAAAAAAGCGTCCAGATCCACATGTATAATCCAACGCTGCGCCATGACCGACTCCCGCGTGCCTCCATCCCCCATATCCCAGGCTCTATTCTATGCCAGCCGCCCCCCCCACGCAATCACAGCGAGCGAAATAGCCATAGTTTCCCCACAACAGGCGTCAAGGTTCCCCTACAGACCAACACCAGGCCATATGCTATACTGAGCAGGAAGTTAACTGCACTGCCCAACGACGAATCAATCAATGCGAGCCTGGCAACCACAACGAACGCCAGGCTGGTCCTTTCGGGCGACAATTCGGAATTGGGAGATCGGCATGAGACCCAGAACGACCTCACTGATTATTGATGACGATGTGATTTTATCGGAAACCATGAAATCCTACCTCGCACGGCAAGGATATGACGTGCTCCTCGCGCGAAGCGGGCTAGAAGGGCTAAGGCAATTCTACCAGAGCCGTCCCCACATAGTATTGCTAGACGTGATGCTGCCGGATATGGACGGGTTTGAGGTGTGCGAGCGCATTCGGCAATTGTCAACGACGCCCGTCATCATGCTCTCCGCTCGCGGGCAAGAGATGGACCGGGTTCAAGGGTTGAGAAAAGGCGCCGACGACTATATGGTCAAGCCCTTTGGCTTCCAGGAGCTACAGGCGCGGATGCAAGCCATCCTGCGCCGGTCATTCATGGGCGCCGAAGAGCCTTATGGTCAGATAGTCGAGGTCGGCGAACTAGAGATCGACGCAGGCAAAGGCGAAGTGCGGCGTGGCGGGAATCGCCTGGCAATGACCATGACCGAACTGCGGCTGCTGCTGTATCTGGCCGATAACGTCGGTCATACCGTATCCCACGAGCAAATCCTCCAAGAAGTCTGGGGGCCGGAATATGTCAACGACCGCGCCTATATCAAAGTGTTCATTCGCCGCCTGCGAGAGAAACTAGAGCCGGACCCCTCCCAACCCCGCTATATTCTGACCGAGCGGGGCATTGGCTATCGCCTGGTCTCGATGGCAGCCCCCAGGCGCGAGGTGGTGGCGCCCACGCACCGGTTGCAGGAGGTGGGCGTCTGACTCGTGCGCTGCCCCTGGGGAGCAGAGAACAAGACTATCCAAATCTCCCCACAGCAAGAGTCAAACTCTCCCGACAGACAGAACAAAGGCCCTTTGCTAAAATGGGGCTGTACCTGGACAAGGGTAGTAAGCACTTGATAAAGAAGATGCAGCAGTCACACACAGCAGTGAGCGGAATGGCCGCAGGGCCATTGGCTCCAACTACACCAAGACCGAGTGACAAC
>JAAYXX010000305.1 GCA_012515695.1 Chloroflexota bacterium | reverse complement strand
TGAGGCCGCCTTTGGCCCCATCCTGCGCGCCTATGGCGGAGATGTCCTCAATGAGGATGGCACCAAGCTGGTTCTCGATTCGGAGGAATCCATCCAGGGCCTGAAGTGGATCTACCAGCTTGCTGTGGAAGAGCAGGTGCTGGGATGGCCGGGGGATGTCGCTGGCAACCGGGCCACGGCCTGGGGCGAGGGTATGGGGTGCACCATGTATGGCGGTGGCGCGCTGGACGTCGTCCGCACGCTGCGTCCGGCCATCAAGGACCCGGCGATTTGTGAACCCACAACCATCTACTACCCCAAGCGTGCCGACGGCAGATGCCCCTCCTGGGTGATGGGTGGCACCTGGAACATCAACGCCAAGACCGAGTATCCAGAGATCTGCTACGAGTTTATCAAGCACCTCACGACGAACGAGGGAAGCTTGCAGTTCAATCTGATCGCTGGTGAGGGCGCTCTGGTGCGTAAGGATACATACGAATTGCTCAAGATTCGCGATGAGGCTTACGCCTGGGGCGAGGAGAGCCTGTTCAACGGTATGCAGTACCAATTGCCAGCTAACCTGCGCGGTACAGAGATGCGTAACGCGCTTACCCAGCAGTGGACGCTCATGATGGACCGCAGACAGCCTATGCCTTTCGAGCAGGGGTTGGAAGAGCTAATCACTGCCGTTCAGAACGTGCTGGATATGCCGCCTGCCTGATAGCTCGCTTTGCGGGGAGCGTCGAGCGTTTGGCGCTCCCCGCTGCTCTGTGCTGGTAGTAGGTTACTCTCCAATATGCAGATTAGGGGACAGCGATGACTCACCAATCAGTGACAGGCGTTCGTCCGACACCAGCGCCTCGCAAGTACAACTTTGCCCGGCGAGAGAACCTGTACGGCTATCTGTTCATCAGCCCGTGGCTGATCGGCTTCTTTTTGCTTACTTTAGGCCCTGGGCTGGCGTCCATGGCCTTGTCGTTTACCAAGTACAACATCCTGCGTCCGCCCCAGTTCCTTGGGGTGGACAACTATGTCTATGCTCTGACGAAGGACAAGCTCTTCTACCCGTCCATTCTTCGCACGTTCTACTATGCCGTGCTCAGCGTGCCGTTGGGCGTGCTCGGTTCCATGTTCCTGGCGATCCTGCTGAACACGGGGGTCAAGGGCATCACCGTCTTTCGCACATTCTTTTACGTGCCATCGCTGGTGCCCATCATGGCGGCGGCCATCCTGTTCGGCTGGCTGCTGCATCCCGATTTCGGGCCGGTGAACGCTGCGATTCGCGGCCTGTTCAACGTGGCTGCGCCGGGTTGGTTCAGCGACCGCCGGTATGCCCTTCCCTCGCTGGTCCTGATGTCGCTGTGGCTGTCTGTGGGCGGCACGCGCATGATCATCTTCCTGGCCGGGTTGCAGGGCATCCCGCAGGAGCTTTATGAGGCAGCCTCTATAGACGGAGCCAATGCCTGGCATCGCACGCGCCACATCACCATCCCGCTGCTGTCACCCACCATTTTCTTTAACGTGATTCTGGGGGTGATCGGGGCGCTGCAGGTCTTTACCTCGGCGTTTGTCACCACGTCCGGCGGACCGGCATATGCGACCTACTTTATTGGGTTGCATATCTACTATCAGGCGTTCGATTACCTAAGTATGGGCTATGCCTGTACGTTGGCCTGGTTGTTCGCCGTTGTCATCGTAACACTGACCCTGATCCAGCAGCGGTTCTCAGGCCGGTGGGTATTCTACTATGGAGGGTAGCCGAATGAGCAGCACAGCGATCAAGCCCACGGTCGAGACGTCTTTGTCCGAGCGCAGCAGGAAGCGCCGCCGTGTCGGCAAGTTCCTGGCCTATTTCATGCTGACGGTTTGCGGGCTAGTGTTTGCGTTCCCGCTATACTGGACGATAAACGCCTCGCTGCAAACCTGGATGGAGTTGCGCTCCTACACGCCCAAACTGTGGCCCGAAGTGCCCCAATGGCACAACTATGTAGAGGTGTTCCAGACGCACCCCTTTGCGCGGTGGATGCTGAACAGCTTTCTCATCATCGCGATTGCGTTGCCCGGCGAGCTGATTACTGCTGTCAGTTGCGCGTACGGGTTTGCCCGCTTTCGCTTCAAGGGAAACGGCTTCTGGTTCATGGTGATGTTGGGCACGATGATGATTCCGGGGCAGGTGTTGCTGATCCCGCAATATCTGCTGTTCCACCATTTGGGCTGGGTGAACACCTATATCCCGTTGACCATCGGGGCCTGGCTGGGCGGCGGGGCGTTTGCCATCTTTTTGTTGCGGCAGTTCATTCTGAGCCTTCCACGCGACCTGGACGAAGCGGCGATGATGGACGGCGCGGGGCCGTTCCGCACGCTGTGGCAGGTGTTGGTGCCGCTGATGCAGCCTGCCCTGATCACGCTGGGGATTCTGGCGTTTCTGGGGCACTGGAACAACTTTATGGGGCCGTTTATCTATCTACGCAAGTACGAGTTGTTTACCGCCGCCGTTGGTCTGCGCTTTTTCCAGACGGTGGTAGCGGCTGGCGGCGCGACGGAAAAGCCACGCGAGCATCTGTTGATGGCCGGGTCGGCGATCATGACGATCCCGGCTGTGTTGCTGTTTGTTCTGGCGCAGCGGTATTTTGTGCGCGGCGTGGTGATGAGCGGTCTCAAGATGTAGGGAGGGGCTTGGGTGGGGACGCCCTCACTCTCGGCCCTCATCCGCGGCTGTACTCAGCCGCCCGGCATGTATGCCGCACTCTCCCAGAGGGCGAGGGAGTTGCTCCGGACCGCCGCCATCCTTGGCCAATGGCACTAACTTTTCGCGGGTCAAGTGTCGGGGCAAAGTCGGAGGTGCCCTCATCCGCCCTTCGGGCACCGGCATACATGCCGCTTTCTCCCGGGGGGAGAAGGCGGTCAGCGCGGCAATATGCCACCCTCGCCCCCTGGGAGAGG
>JAAYXX010000304.1 GCA_012515695.1 Chloroflexota bacterium | reverse complement strand
CCATTGGCCAAGGATGGCGGCGGTCCAATCCCCTTCCAGGGGGGTGAGTGCTGAAAGTACCGGGCTAGTGTAAACCAAAGCACACTCAAGTGTACTAAATACCAATGAACCCGCTTCAACGGGTTTCCTCTTTCAGCAGCCTGGGACATTCAGTCCTCGGCATATATGCCGCTGGCGGGGCAGCTACCCAAAATCGGGGGGCCTTGTATCAAAGGCCCCCCGGTTGCCGCAAACGCAATAGCTAGGCGGCCTCTTCGTGCAGCGCGGGCGGCAGGGGAATGCCAAAGCGAGCCGCCGCTTCGCGCAGGTTGTCCACCGTGCCCGGCGGCAAGGGGATGCCCAGCGCCAGCCGCTCCTCGCAGACCCGATCCTCGAACTCGCCGGGCACGAGAATCTCGTCAAAGCCATCGGCCTTGGGCAGGCCCTTCAAGCCCTCCACCAGCGCGTCAATGTGCTGCTTGTACGTCTCAATGTCGGTGAACAGGCCGATATTGATGGCCGCCACAACACTGTTTTGCGTGCCGGGCCGCACCGGCTCCTGGTGTAGCAGTGTCGGTTCCAGCAGAGGGTTACAGACCATCAGGCTGGAAAGGCACTCGAACATCAACGCCAAGTGTGACGCCTTGTAGCCGCCAAACGGGAGCAGGATAGCAGCCAGCCTGGGGTCCGTGGTGGGCTGGCCGTCCTTGTCCAGCGCCCAACCCTGGGGAATGGGCGTGCCCTTGTCAATAGCCAGCGAGATCTTGCCCATCGCGGCGACGCTGGTCGCCATATCGAGCACCAGCGGGCGGTGCTTGTTGCCGGGCACGGCGATAGAGATGGGGCTGTTATGCAGGCCCGCCGCCTTCGCGCCATACGGGGCCATGTTGGGCGGGTTGCAGACAAAAGCCAGCCCGGCCATGTCTCTGTCGGCGGCCATCATTGTGTAATAGCCCATCGCGCCCTGATGCGTGGTGTTGCGGATAACCACCCAGCCGATGCCCACCTCGGCTGCTTTGGAGATAGCAATGTTCATGGCAAACTTGGTCACGACGGGGCCAAAGGCGTGATCCCCCTCCACCAGGGCAGTAGCGGCAGTCTCTTTTTCCACGCGAATCTCGGCACGCGGGTTCATGCCGCCCCGGTCAATGTTGCGCAGATATTGCGGAACGCGCAGCACGCCATGCGAATCAATCCCGCGCAGGTTCGCCCATACCAGCACTTCGGCTTCTGTCTGGGCATCCTCCGGCTTGAGACCAGCCCGGGTGAATATCTCGGCGGTAAATGCCTGCAACGACTGCCAATCCATGCGAACTTGCATGATTCCTCCTATGCTTCTACGATATGATTCGGCGACTGCCAGCATCCTCCCGGCCTTGAAACTCTGGCCGGAGTGTACTATCCTTTGCGTTGTTACTGCAAGTCCATCCGCAACCTGGCACGGCACAATTCCGGGCCATGAACACGCGACACATAACGCATGAAACGAGGCATAGCATGGAACATCAAGGCAAATTGATCGGCAAGCGCGCACTAGTGACAGGGGCCGGAACCGGTTTGGGCCGGGAAATCGCGCTCGAGTTCGCCCGACAAGGGGCGGACGTCGTATTGCATTACTGCCACAGCGCCCAGGGCGCGCATAGCGCCATCCAAGAGATTCGCGCCATGGGGCGGCGCACCGAGGTTTTTCAGGCAGACCTGGCCGACGCGGCGGCCTGCGCCAGGCTGGTGGACGATACCGTCAGCCTGCTGGGAGGCATCGACATTCTGGTGAACAACGCCGGGATCACCGCCACCAAGCCATTCGTCGAGGTCACACCTCAAGATTTCGACCTGCTATACGATGTGAACGTGCGCGGGCAGTTCTTTTGCGCCCAGCGCGCCGTGCAGTACATGCTCAAGCAGGAAAACAAGGGCATCCTGATCAACATGACCTCCGTTCACGGCTGCACCGGCTTTGTGAACCATGCGGTGTACGATGGCACCAAGGGCGCTATCTGGTCATGGACCCGCGAGCTGGCCGTTGAACTCGCCCCGTTGGGCATCCGCGTCAACGGGATCGCGCCGGGGTGGATTCTCGTAGAGACCCATCTGAAGCAAAACCCGAACCTCGACGCAGAGGACGTAGGGCAACGGCTGATACCGATCAAGCGACTGGGCAACCCCATAGACATCGCGAGGGCTTGCGTCTACCTGGCAACAGACGAGAGCAGCTATATGACCGGGCACATTATGGTAATAGATGGAGGAATCACAGCCAAGAGCGCACTACCATTGGACGAACCTGATACCATGGCAGGAAAAACCAAGGAGGGTTAACAACGATGCTGGGCGTCTATGTACACACACATTGGGGCTACAATCATCCCTACGCGGCGCGCACCTGGACCCGCGCAGATTGGGAGAGCTATTTGGGGGGATTGCGCGGCCTGGGCTATGATTTCTTGATGATCTGGCCGCTGCTGGACAGCATGCCACCGATCCCCAACGCCAGCGATCAGGCTTTTTTGCAGCATGTGGGGCACGCCATCGAGGTGGCCCAGCGGCAGTTTGGCATGCGCGTGGCCGTGATCACCTGCCCGAACACCATCGGCAACGAGCGGGCCGCAGACTATGCCTATGCCGAGCGTCCCTATTTCGCCTGCGAGAAAAAGGTCAACCCGGCAGATAAGGCCGCCGTGGAGGCGTTTCTGGAGGGGCGGCGTCACCAACTAAAGCCGCTGGCCGGGGCGGACGTGCTGGCCGTGATCGACAGCGACCCCGGCGGGTACATCGGCTCGACGAACGACGAATTTGTCGCGCTGCTCAAGGGGCAAATCGAGGTCTTTCGCGAGTTCAACCCGTCGGCTGAACTCATGTATTGGATGCTCGTCGGCTGGGAGAATTACAACCTCTTCTGGGCCAACTCTCAGGCGTGGCAGCCGGGCGACCCCCCTCCCCGGTTCGAGTTCCACCCGCACGTATTCCACGACACCCTGACCATGATTCAAGAGCAGATTGCCGAGCCGTGGTGGCTGACTGCTGGCATTCAGGAGCATGTGGACGCGATAAAGGCCCTGGGCCTGGAGAGCAAAACGCTGGCCTTCCCCTATGGGTT
>JAAYXX010000303.1 GCA_012515695.1 Chloroflexota bacterium | reverse complement strand
GCGTCCTTTTCTAATGTAATGAGATGCCCCAGGCGGGCGGTTACAGGCCCAGGAAACGCTGGGCGTTCTCGCCGAACCAACGCCGCTCGGCTTCGGCGTTAGCGCCCAGGATGCTCCGCAGGATACGGCGGTCGGTCGCCAGCGTTTCCCCAGCGCGGGCGATGCGGCTGCCGGTGGCGTCGCTGCCCCACAGAAGCATTTCGTCGCCCAGGTAAGCAAAGGCTTTTTGCAGCGCCTCTGGCCGCCAGATGGGCGGGGTTCCCGGACAGGTATCCACCCACATCTGGCAGGGGGTCCCGGTACGCTGGGCCTCGTAGCGGAACCGCCCGGCGACGGCGAGACATTCGTCCACCCACGGCCAGCCGATGTGCGCCAGGGCGAACCGGATGCCGGGAAAATGGATGAACGCCTCGTACAGCACGGGCCGACAAAAGCGCGAACTGTCCTGGTTGCCGAACAGAATCCCCGAATGGCAGATGACCGGCAGGCCGAGTTCCTGAATCTTTTCATAGACCGGAAAGACGGCCTCGTCGGTGGGAGACCAATGGTTGGGGATCATCTTGACGCCGCGAAAGCCGAGTTCGTGAACGGCATAGTCGAGCTCGTCCACCGCGTCGGGCAGAGTCGGCTCAACCCAGGTGAAAGGGATGATGCGGTCCAGGGCCTGGGCAGCGATACGGGCCAGGTCAAGGCTGGCTTCGCGGGTGGGGATGGGGGCGCGCCCCTCCTGGAGAGGCGGCGCGGAAAACAGGACAATCTTGTCGATTCCGGCGGCGTCCATGCCCTGCAAGATGGCCTGGGGGTCGTCGCCGATGGCGCTATGCACATGACAGTCGATAATCATGGTGATTGCTCCTTCGCGCTGCACCAGGCAGCTGAGACCGCACCAACCAATTGCATCGCCAACTCGTTGGCGCACCTGCCCACGCAGGCTCATCTGCAGCCGCCGAAGGGCGGCTTTGCGACTGTTGCCGCGGTTTCAACCGCCTAATGCCTGTACATCATCCTCTTGACCAACATGCAAGATGCGGGCCTGACCCATAGAATACGCAAAACACGCATTGGTGAAAATCAGGCCACACGCCTGCATCCCAGGGAGGCGACTGCAAACACACCGACAGAGCGCCCGACGCACACGATGCGTCGGGCGCTCTGCATGGACGAACTAGTCGGCAAGCTGGAGGCGGAGAGTACACACCTGGAACGGGCGGAGGTCCAGAGACACCGCGCCGTTCTCGACGGGCAACTCGGCCTGCTCATTCTCTAGCATGTCGGTCTGCGCCACGCGCTGGACAGGCAGAGCGGTGGTCAGCGTGCAACGCGTAGCCATGCGCTTGCTTTCGTACAGCCGCACGATGACATCGCGAGAGCCATCCTCGGCGGGCTTGATCGTCTCGATGATCACGTTGGGCGCGTCCACGTTAAAGAGGGACTGCTGCCCGGCAGCGCCCGAGACGACCATGATCGGCACGTTCAGGTCATAGGCTTCGCGGATGACATCGCTATCGGCAAAGCAGCCATTCCAGGCATACAGGGCATAGGAAAACTCTTGCAGGCCCTTGTCTGCGGTCATATCCGGGGCCATCGCCGACTTTAACAGGGTCAGGTTGATGGTGTTGCCCAACACGTTGACCCCATACTTGCAGTCATTCAGCACAGCAAAGCCGCGATTCTCTTCCATCAGAGCGGACCACTTGTGGGCGGATACCTCAAAGCGATCGGCGTCGAATGGCCGTGAGTAGTGGTTCGGGCGGCGGATGTGCCCAAACTGCACCTCGTGGACGGCCTCGTTGGCGTGGATGTCCACCGGGAAGGCAACCTTGAGCATCTTGTGGCTCTCGCGCCACTCGATCTGCGTATCGAAATCCACCCGACGGCTGCCCGCGCGCAGGCTGATCTCTTGCACCATGTCCGAGTCGTGCAGCTTGCGAGTCACCTGCAAGACGGCGACAATCGGCCCCTCGGCGATGACCTCGATGGTAGCGGGTTCGTCCAGCTCCACAGGAGTCAGCGGGTAGAGGCTATCCAGGTCCCAGGCGTCCCAGTTGGTGGGGACGTCCTTGTACATTTTAAAGCTGTTGCACACGCCCGCGCTGATTTCGCGGTTGATCTCTTTGTCGAAAATGCTGGTAATCTCGCCCCGGTCGTTGAACTCGACGCGCAGCAAATCGTTTTCCAGGGAACGTTCGGTGGCCTGCACAGTGCCCTGGAGCAGGTTGGCCGACTCGCACAGGTCCGCCGGCTGCACAGTCGTCCAGCCGCAGGCAGGAACCTGCACTTCGGCATAGGGCAAACTGTCGATAAACTGAACGGGTATCGGCTGGCCGTCGACATCCACCGCCCCGGCAAAATATTCCGGCAGTTCGACGAGCGCCTTGCGGTCCCAGGAGAGCGAGTTAAAGACGGTCACGGCGTTAGAGTCGTCGGTAAAGAGGCTGGCGGCCTCGCCCGAAATCTCGTCGGCGGTGTCAATCACCTCCGCATAGGCGGCCTCGGCCTCTTCGTACACCCGATGGATAGAAGAGCCGGGGATAATGTCATGGAACTGGTTGAGCAGCACAGCCTTCCAGCTCTCGTCCATCAGGGGTAGCGGGTACGCATAGCCCTTGAGCACCTGAGCGGCTGCGCCCCATAGCTCCGCCTCACGCAGGGCCAGCTCACTCTTGCGGTTGCCTAGCTTGGTTTTGGCCTGCGAGGTATAGGTGCCCCGGTGGGCCTGGAAGTATAGCTCGCCCACGTAACGGGCGTCGGGTATGCCCCTGGCCTCCTGATCGTGGAAATAGTCGGTGGGCGCGGCAATGCGGACCATCGGCACGCCTTCCAGGTTGCCCATGCGTCGGAGGTATTCCAGATGGTCGCGGGTGGGGCCGCCGCCGCCATCGCCCCAGCCAAAGGGAACGAGCCGCGTGGAAAAGCCGTCCTTTTGCACCCGCTGGTTCCACCGCTCGATGATCGAGGCGGCGTCGGTGCGCGAGTTATAGTCGTTGCACAGATGCACCAACACCGTCGAGCCGTCAATGCCCTCCCAGGTGAAGGTGTTATAGGGGAAGGGATCGCCGCCGTTATAGGCCCAGAATATCTTGGCGGTGGAGAAATAGCGGATACCACAGCCGCGCATGATCTGGGGCAGCGCGCCGGAATAGCCAAACACGTCAGGCAGCCAGAGCATCTCGCATTCGACACCAAACTCGTCGCGGAGGAACCGCTTGCCGTGCATGAACTGGCGGATCAGGCTCTCGCCGCTAGAGATATTGGTGTCGGCCTCGACCCACATGCCGCCTTCCACCATGAACTGGCCGCTACGAACCGCCTCCTTGATGCGGGCGTACAGGTCGGGGTATTGCATCTTGACCATACGCAGCAGATGAGGCTGGCTCTGCAGAAAGCGATACTCGGGGTATTCCTGCATCAGGGCGATCTGGGTGGAAAAGGTACGCACGCACTTGCGTTCGGTTTCGGCCAGGGGCCACAGCCAGGCGACGTCAATGTGCGAATGCCCAAAGGCGAACAGGGTGGGCGCGGTAGACCCGTTCTGGCACTCTAGCAACGGGCGCAGCCGTTCGCGGCAGGCGCGCATGGTGGCCAGCCGCTCTTCGAGGGGCAGCTCAAAATCGACGATGGTGGCGAAATCGCGCAAGCCCTGGTCAATCTCGGCGACGCGCAGAGAGTTCGGGTCAATGTTGTTGCGAATGCCATACAGGGTTTCGACATCAATCCAAAGCTGATAGGCGTCCTCTTCCCAGATGCCAAAGGTGCTGCGACCCACGACGGCCTGGGTTGGACCGGGTTCGGGGACCGTCTCGCGGCCCGGAGGGGTAGGCCCGGCATAATGGACACGCGGCCCGTGCCCGGCGTAGGCTTCGACCATGATGTCATAGCGTTGGCCGGGAACGCCTTGCATAGCCAGCGTGATCTCTTGATGCTGGGCATCCCTGGCCCCAACAGCAACGCCGTTCACATAGACGGCGCTCTCGCCGCCAAGGTCAACGCACAGCACAATGCGCTGCCCCGCCGCGCTTTCGGGCAGGGTCAATTCGCCCTTGAACCAGGCATATTCCCATTTCGCGCCCCAGGGTGTGCCGGGGGGCATGGGCGCAAATTGCTGCTGGGCGGCTTCTTGCACCGTAAGCTGCTCGGTGGTGATAAACCCGCTGAAAGCGATCTCACCTAGCTCGCGGTAGAAATGCCGGGGCAACTCGTTGCGCCAGTTGTCGATTCTCCGTCCCCATTCGATAGTCAACGACATTTCCTTTGCCTTTCCTTTCGTTCAGTCGTTCAGTTGAGCTGAGAAACGAGTTCACCCGCCGACACCCCTGTCGGCGGTCGAAAATGCACGATGGCCCTGGGTGCGCGAGGGCGTCAGTACGACTCAGCCAGTCTTCAGGCGGCGCATTCGCGTGACAAGCCCCGCCTTGTCTGTGGCTATCGGCTCCCAACCCTGGGCAACCAGCTTGTCAACAACGTCCTGGTTCGCCTCGCGGCGCGTGCGAATGGAATCACGGCTGCGGGCGATGAGCGCGCGCTCCAGGCGCGCCTCGTAATAAAAGCCGAACAGGCGGTCCATAAAGCGGATATCGCAATACTCATACTCGGGTATAGCAGGCGTCTCGGTCAGTGGTCGCTGTGGCTCGCCACAATTCCAACAGAACTTGGCATCATCCGGAAGCTCGGTGCGACAATTAGTGCATAGCATCGTGGCCTCCTCTCTACACTGGGACTATCTTCTCATCATGCGAAAATCACCTTTCCGTGGCCCCGGCCAATTACAAGTCGGTGTAGCTATTCCAAGAGCAGGCAGGCGGTGAGCGCCGCCGTGAAATGGTAATCGCGAATCGAGTCCATCTTGCGCCGGATGTCGTAGGGTTCGACATGCGGCCCCTTGCGATCACAGGCCACCGGCGGCACGGCATCTCGCGCATCAAAAAACTCGAACAGGACGCCATACTCCCGATAGTACTTGTCCACCATCGCTATGGTGGTATCGGCCAAATCGCGGGCAGCCTGCTCATTCCCCTGCTGGCGCAGGCCGCGAATGATCATATAGTTCAGGTTGAGCCAGGTAGCCCCCCGCCACATGTCCGTGGACCAGTTCGGGTCGGACAGGGAGACGCTGGGAACGGGAAAGGCACAATGAAACAAGCGAGGGTCCTGCAACGCCTCCACCAGCCGATCCACGCGCGCGGCGGGGATGTCCTCGAGCAACAGGGGCAAGAACCCGCTGGCGGCCATGACCGGCGAAAGGTTGCCCTGCATGTCCCGATCACAGTAAAAGCCCTGCCGCTCGTCCCACAGGCAGGCGTGTATCTGCTGCGACAGAGCGCGGGAGCGGCCCAGCCAGTGCGCGGCCCTGTCGGCGTCGCCGAGTTCGGCGGCGATCAGGCTGACATAGCGCATGTCTGCCGCCGCAAAGGTGGAGAAATCCACGGCATCCAGCAGGACGGCCCCGTCGAAACGAGGCGAGTTGTCCATCCCCGATTCGCCAGAGCGACACAGGACATTCCCTTCGATGTGCCATTCCAGCAGGCCGTTCCCGTTTGTGTCGCGATGGGCGCAATCCCAATCGAGATAGCGTTCCAGACGCGGCAGGGCATAGGCGAGGCGCGCTTTGTCTTGTAGAGCCTGATAGTTCTCCCAGACGCCCCAGGCCAGAATAGGGGGCTGGGTAATGGCGGAGGTCTTGCCGCTGACGTGCACTTGATGGGCAATCATCCCATCGTCGGATTGCGCGGCAAGCATGGACTGCAAAAACTCCCACGATGCCTGCGGGTCAAAATAGTTCATGGCGAGGGAGTGAAAAACAGTATCCCACAGCCACATATCGCGATGGGGCACCCGGTCGGGGGTAGACCAACGTTGCCGGATGGTGTCCTCGGCGGACAGGCTGTTGACTCGCATCACGCTGAAGCACTTGTTCAAGAGGCGCTGCTGAGAGGCGTCCACCACAGGCAAGGCACGATAGGGGGCCAGACGCGCGCGCACAACAGCCCACAAGTCAGCGGCCAGCCCCGCCGCCGCGCGCTGGCAGGCTTCGGGTGACGTAGCGCCATACGCCAGCGCAAAGCGATTCCCCGCCCTGGCAAGCGCCAGCACGTCGCCATGCGCGAGGTCTGCCGAGAGATAGTAGCCCCCCTGCTCGATAGCCTCCGGGCCGTTTTCCGCGCACAACGATAGCTCTGCCACAGAGGGCAACTGGCCGATGAGGGTGTGCCACGCCTGAAAGGTCATCACCAGCTCGCCGTCGAGCGCGTCAACGCAAAGGGTATCGTTGGTGACGATGCGGGGAACCGTCTCGCCAGCGATACGCAACCGGAGCATGCGCCGCAGCGGGGTATGCAAAAGCAGGTCGTAGGACTGCCGCCCCAGGGTGCCAACCAGGCCAGAGCGGGTATTCGTTTCGCCGTCCAATCCAGAGAAGGCAAACAAGGCCCCTTCTCCCCAGATGTCGGGCAGGTTGGACAACGAACGCAGGTCATCAGGTATCTGCATGTTGGGCCTCGCGGCGATGGTGTTGGGCGATACTCCGATTGCTATATATCTATGATAGCCTACCGCAAGGGGAAAATCAAGAAGGCGACAGCAGTTCATGGAGCCGGGGCGGGTTAAACGCATGTACCCCCTCGCCAGGTCTGGCGAGGGGGCTGGGAGGGGTTCACTTACGCGTGGCAATTAGGGCAGGGTCAAAATCTCTGGCTCGCCGTCGGTGATAGCGATGGTATGCTCGAAATGGGCGCACAGGCTGCCGTCTACGGTGGCGACGGTCCAATAGTCGTCCTTCACGTATAGCTCTGGCGGGCCAACGGTGAGCATCGGCTCGAGAGCAAACGTCATCCCCGCGCGCAACGGCACGCCTCGGTTGCGCTTGCCCCAGTTAGGGATGTTGGGGTCCTCGTGCATATCGCGCCCCACGCCGTGGCCGGTGTACTCGATCACCACCTGATACCCCTGCGATTCGGCCCATTCCTGAATGGTCGCCGAAATATCGCCGAAGCGATTGCCCACCCGCGAGGCGTCAATGCCCCGCCGCAACGCCTCTTGCGTCACGGCGATCAGGCGCTCCGCCTCGGGCGAGACCCGCCCCACAGGCACGGTAACAGCCGAGTCGCCCACATAGCCCTGCCAGATAGTTCCACAATCTATACTGAGTATATCGCCTTCCTTCAACCGACGCGAGCCGGGGATGCCATGCACCAGTTCATCGTTGATGCTGGTGTTGAGCGTTGCCGGATAGGGATGGCCGGGGAAAGAGCCATTGGGATAGTCCAGGAAGGCTGGCTCGCCCCCATGCGACCGGATAACGTCCTCGGCAATGCGGTCTAGCTCGCGGGTTGTGACGCCGGGGCGCACAGCCTTGCACACAGCGTCTAGCGCCAGGGCGTTGATCCGGCCCGCCTGACGCATTAGTTCGATCTCTTTGTCCGACTTGATAATAATCGCCACAATCACTCCACTTTCGGGAAATAACCGCCCAACGACTCAAAGAAGGGCATATCTAGCCCCGCTCCCTTGGCTAACGACAATACCTGATCGTACAAGGCACGCATTTCTTCCGGGGCAGCCGCGAGGTGCTCGTCGACGATCTCAGCCGCCCAAGGGGTCCACAACACAGCGCGCACGATCAGCATTTGCAGCCAGAGCGGTCGCTCGAAAATCGCCAACTGCGATTCGGGCGTGATGGGGATGCCACTGCCCTGCAAGACGGCATAGGCTTCGCGCAGGGCGCTCAGGTACAGCTTGATATCCTGCGTATTCCGCGCCATCTGGCGGGCCTTGCCGCCGTTTTTGTAGGCCACTCCGGCCAGGGCAGCGATTTCTGCCGCATGGGTCTGCAACCACGGAACCATGCGCCGCTCAACCTCCACCCGTATGCCCGCCCGGCGCAAAATGGCAAGCGCCTGGTATAGCGCCTGGGTTTCGGCCCCGTCCGCCTCGCCGACAACGGTGGACATGACCCACAGGGGCGAGCTACGCACCATATCGCCCACGCGATGGCCGCCGGTGGCGGGAAAGCCCATCAGCAGGTGGCCCTTGCCGAGCCGCCGCGCAAATGCATCAATCCCTTCGGGATTGTTCTGCAACATGAGGATGGGAGTGGTGTCGGCCAGACCCCGAATCGCCTCCAGCGCCTCTGCCGTCTGCCCATAGCGCACCGCTACGATCGCCAGGTCATAATCGGCGTCCGGCGGCAGGGCTGAGATCACTTCTACGCTGCTCTGCTTTTTGCAGCCGGTCAGCATGTCCTCGACGATCAGCCCCCGACGGAGGAGAGCTTGCAGCCGCTCGCCTCTGGCCAACAGGGTAACGTTTACCCCCCTGCGGGCCAACTGGGCGGCATAGGTGCTCCCCACAACCCCCGCGCCAACGACCAATACGCGCACCTCTCGATTGGCGGCGCACTGCCGCTCCAACGCGCGGTGTCGCCGGCGGGCGGCATATGCTGCTGCCGCTCCCAGGGCCAGCCCCCCGATCCACCACCATCGCTTCTTGTGCATGATCTATCCTCTCTTCGGCGTCCGATGACTGCTCTATCGGCTGGAGAGTATACCCCTTGCACAACATTTGCACAAGGCACAGCGTCGTGAACCGGGAAAAGTTATACTTGAGGGATTGGTCGTGAGTAGAACATATTTAAGGGAAGGAGCGGGGAGGTGCTCCTTCCCTCTGGCCCCACCAGCGCTGGAGGTGCGGCCCAATAGTCGCGCCAGCGATTAGCGGGCAACCCCTCAGCCGGGCTGTCGGCCGGGCCGCTCGCACTCTGGCTGGCCGGGGACATCGCCGCTACGTGGCGTCAGCCGCTTCTGAACGCACTGCTCGCAGAGCAACCTCTCCAGCGTGGCCTGCTGTCGGCGATAGGCCACCTGCCCATAGAGGTTGTCCTGCTCGAATGGGTCATCGGTGATGTTGTACATCTCGAACTGGTCGGCGCGCGGGGTGGTCTTGACGCTAACGGTGTAGGTTTCCTCGTGTACCCCAGGCACGCAGGGGGTAGGTCTTTCAGGCGGCATCACGACGACATCCTGCGCCCCCTCGCAGGTCGGCGGCGTCGGCGTGGGGTCATTGGGTGTGCCGGGGGTGCTCCAATACTGCGGATTGTCCAAGTACCGCGAGAACTTCCACAGATTGCCGTCCCCCAGTCGCGCAATCACCGTCTCGACGCTGTTTGGCTCTACCACCGAGGCGTAGGGGATACCCGTCCAGTTATCCTGGTTCAGCCCCCGGCTAGGGTCATCATCGGTCATAAAGTAGATCGGGTCATTCACCTCGCACGGGTGTATGCAGCCCAACACGAGCGGCGACAGGTCGCGCCCCACGAGAGGCAGAGCGTCCGAATTATCCTGCGCAAGCTTTCTCCTTAAGCACTCGGCATCGAGGCCCGCCAGGCCGAGCAGCGTGGGCAGCAGGTCCACGTGGCTCGTCAACGTATACACCGATTCGGGTCTGGGGAACAGGCACGGGTTCGAGACGATCAGGGGTACGTGCAGAGCCTCTTCGTAGGCCATGTACCACTTTTGGTGCATCTCGCCGTGCGAGCCGAGCAAATCCCCGTGATCGGAGGTAAAGACGACGATCGTATTGTCAAAGAAACGGGAATGCAACAGCGACCGGTAGACGACCATCATCTGCTCGTCAACGTTCTTGTGGAGTTGGTAGTAGAACCGCACATACCGCTCCAGGCCGCCGATGGGCTGGAAGATCGCGCGATAGGCATCGCGATAGCTCTCCTGGCAATCTGGCTTGGATTCCAGATTCTCGTCTTGCGTGGGGCCGCAAGGCGGCGGGTAGAGCAGTTCCCTCGGCACGACCTCCTCCACGGCAAAATCAAAACTCCCACTAAGCCTGGCGATGGCCCCGTAGAGGGTGATGTCATGGGGGTTGACAAAAGACGCCACAATCAGCCAGGGATCGTCGTCCCCGCACTCGTCAAGCTGCTCGATCAGTCGGCTGGCCTGCATGGCAAATCCCGCGTCGCGGCCATCCGTCTCATAGATCCGAGGGTTGGCCGAAGACCCGCTGTTCAGGGGCGACCGGCCATGCGGCTCGGGGCCGATCCAGCCAGAAAAGCCATACCGCTCCAGTCGCTCGGCGTTGAGGTAGAGCCGCTCTCTCGCTGGCGAGCGTGCCCCCGTCTCGGGATCAAAGCTCGTCAGTTGGTTGTGGGTGCCCGGAATGAGCATATCGGCGTCAGAGGCGTGCCATTTGCCCTTCCAATAGGTCTGATACCCGGCAGCGCGGAAATAGTCGCCGATGGTAGGGACGCTGTTGGGGTCCAGCCAAAAGACATCGGGGTCAAAGGACTCTTTGGCCGCGCCGGTAGTTTGGGACGTGCCGTGCAGCGAAGGATAGTGGCCGGTGTAAATAGACGCCCGACTGGGCACACAGGCCACCGATGCCGCATAATGGCGGTGGAATTCCATCCCATACCGACGCAACGCGTTCTGCGTGCACAGGTAGCGGCGGCGAAAAGCCCGCGCAGCTTCTGTCTCGTAAAGCGGGGGATAGCGCATCTCGTCGCACATCAGGATCAGAAAATTGGGGCGACACCCGCCACGGCAGAGAATATTCCTCCTATTGACGCGCCAATCCCTGTCCACACCCTTTTCGCTACGGTCTAGTGCTTGCATGGTAAACTCCCGTATGATGGATGGCAAACTCTCGTGCTATGGCAGGAGCGGGCTGGCCCGCACAGCCCCAACTGGCCGCCAGACCATCCCTTATGCCAACGAAACCGCCACAATAGCCAATTCACGCGTGTATTCATTGTAAACGACGGCATTCGTGTTTACAATAAATCATTTGGCTGATAATGGCGGTGCAACTGGCGGAGAAATGCGGCCTACAGCAGATCATTGCGCTGACGGGAGTAGTACAAATGGCGGAAAAGGGCGGGGCGGGCCGGGTTCTCATTCCCCACAGAGTTCTCTTTGACAGGGTCCCATCACTGGCATATCATCTCGTTGCCGTGATCGCAAGCCAGCCAGTAGATGGCCAACAATGGACGCACAGCCGCGCCCTCCCCTTGGGTGCGCTCGAGGTAATAGATATAGCTCATGCAAAAAGAATGGACTGACCTGGAAAAAGCGCGCCGCCTGCCCTGGATGATAGCGGGCGACGCGGCCACCTCTATTTTCGTTGCCCTGACTTTTAATGGCCCCGCGTTTGTGCTGTTCCTGAACGAACTGGGCCTGGACAAGGGCCGCATCGGGTTTCTCGTTTCCCTGATCCCCTTCTGCGGCATTATCGCGCCTTTTGTCGCGCCCCTGGTGGCGCGGTTCGGTCCCAAGCGCACCTTTATCACCTTTTGGACCGTTCGCAAAGGGGTGATGGCCTTATTGCTGCTGACTCCCACCATCCTGCTGCACATGGGGGTAGACGGCGCTTTTACCTGGGTGGCCGCCATCATTCTGGTCTTTGGGCTGTTCCGCGCCATCGCGGAAACCGGCTACTACCCGTGGCTGCAAGAACTCGTTCCCAACGCCATTCGGGGCAAGTTCTCGGCCATCAACAACACCGCGAGCACCGTCGCGCAGATGTTGGCCGTGGCCGTCGCCAGCCAGGTGGTAGGACGGGGCACGGGCCTGGGCCGCTTTATGCTGCTGATCGGGGTCGGGTCGGTCATCGGCATCACGTCGGTGATCTGCTACTCGCTGCTGCCCGGCGGCAGCCCGGCCAAGGACGACAAGCGCCTGACAGACCACATTCGGGGCATGGGCGAATCGCTGCGCGACAGCAACTTTTTCTACTTCCTGGCCTCCCTGGGGCTGGTCGCGCTGGGCATCGCCATCGCCTCGTTCATCCCCCTGTTCATGCGCGAGCAGGTGGGGCTATCCTCCGGGAACGCGGTGCTGCTCAGTATCGGCACGTATGCCGGGTCGTTCCTTTCCTCCTATATCTGGGGTTGGAGCGCCGACCGCTATGGCAGCAAGCCGGTGATGCAGGCCGGGCTGCTGCTATATGCCCTGCTGCCCATCCTGTGGAGCGTCATCCCGCGCTTTAGCTTCTGGAGCACGCCCATCGCCTTTGTGATCGCCTTTATCCAGGGGGCAGCCATTATGGCCTGGAGCATTGGCCTGACGCGCTATCTGTTTGTGCGAGCCATTCCGCCAAGCAAGCGCACGTCCTACACGGCGGTCTACTATGCCTGGTCGCAGTTCGTCGCTGGCATTGGCCCGCTAGCTATCGGCGCGCTGCTGGATGCGCTACACAACCTGAGCGGCGGCGCGCTGGGGCTGCCCATTGACCCCTACACCCCCCTGTTCGCCCTGAGCCTGGTGCTGTTGCTGGTGGCGCTGGTGGCCGTCTCTCGCCTGAGCGCCGACGGCCCCTACTCGCTCTGGCAGTTTGTCGGGCTGTTCGTGCAGGGCAAGCCCCTGGCGGCGCTCGAATCCCTGGTGCAACTCCGGCGGGCCACGGGCGAACAAGAGCGCATGCACGCCGCTCGGCGCATGGGCGACGCCCACAGCCTGCTCAACCTCCAGGAATTGCTGTCAAGCCTACGCGATCCCAGCTTTGCCGTGCGCTATCAGGCTCTCCTCTCCCTGACCAACATGCCCGCCCAACCAGCCATCGGTGATGTGCTGATTGCCGTCCTGCAAGACCCCAGTTCCGACCTGCGCCTAGAAGCCGCCTGGGCGCTGGCGCGCATGGGCAACAGGCGGGCCATCCCCACGCTGCGCAGCGTGTTGGCCGAACAGAACCCCTTGCTTCAGGCCCGCGCCGTCCGCGCTTTGGCCGCGCTCGGTGATCGAGAGGCCATTCCCCGGTTCATGGCGGGGCTGGAACAATCCACCGACGAGACGCTGCGGCTGGCCTGCGCTTGCGCGCTGGGAACATTGCACGTGCCAGAGGCCGTGCCGCCCCTCCTGCAGGCGTTGCGCGCTGCGTCGGATGCGAGCGAGGCCGCTCGCGCCGAGTTGTCCTTTGCCCTGGCGCGCATTCTGGGCAACGAGAACGATTATGTCAAACGATGGCAACAGTTCCGCGACGGGGCGACTGCGGCGGCGGCGCTGGCGTTGCGGGACGCTGTGCCCGCCCCGCTACAGGAAGGCGATATGAGCAACCTGCTGGAAGAGTGCTCCCGACGTCTGGAGCGCGGCGAGACGGCTGGCGCTTATGGCATCCTGCGCACCATCAGCGCCCGGCTGACCCTTCAGGCGCAAGACCCGGCGCTGCAAGCCACGCTCGCCGAATGCGCCTGCTGCCTTGCCCCGGATAGCGACGCCCGCCAGGAGTACGCCCTGCTGATGATGCACGCTACAGGGGTCTTGTTCCAGCGCTGGCAAGTGCCGAGCCTGCCGCCCGCCCCCGACGCAGCAACACCCCCGCCACAGGTCGGGCTGCCATAGGGGGATATGCGGCAGGATGCCGCGGCTACCTGACTGAATATCCCAGGCTGGAAGAAACCGAAACGCGTTAAAGCAGGCCAAATGTACTATAGCGGGATTTTCTACGCGTGCAGCCGCTTGCCATCTCCCGCCAACGTGCTATGATAGCGGCATCGGCGACTGGGCAGTAACCTGTATTCCCTGCAACCGGCCAGCGAAACGTCATTCACCCTCGCCTTGGGAGCAATCTTGAGTGACTCGAGCGTGGAACAACCCTCCACACAGCCAGCACCATCCGGCGCAATGCCCCGTGCCATCATACGGCACAACATCGCATTAAAAGCCGTCAACCAGTTCTTTGTCGAAACGGGGATGACACTCTCCCAACCCAGCATGGTGCTGACCCTGTTCGTCAAAGCACTGGGCGGGTCCAACTTATTGGTGGGCCTCGTGCCTTCCATCCGCTTCTTCGGCTGGCTCGCTCCCCAGTTCCTCGCCGCCGGAACGATGCAACGCTTCACCCGCTTTATGCCAGTGGTCACCGCCCTGGAGATCATCCGCGCAGCGTTCTACATGATTATCGCCGTGCTGACCTACTTCTATGGGGTAGACCATCCGGGGCTGGTGCTGGCGGTGTTTTTCGTGCTGTTCACCATCACGCGCATCACAGCAGGCTCGTCATCAGTAGGCCGCACAGAGATCATCGCCCGCATGGTGCCGCCGGAGGAGCGGGCGCGCGTGGTGGCTATCTGCAACCTGACGGGCGGCATCGCCGGGTTTCTGGCGGGTCTGGCCGTTCGCGCCATCCTGGATGGCCGGGTCAGCCAGTTTCCGCTCAACTATACCGCCCTGATCGGGCTATCTGGCCTGTCGTTCGCCATCTCGATCCCGATTCTGAACGGGGTCAAAGAGCAACTCTTGCCCATCAAGCCCCGGCGCCTGGACATGTGGCAGCAGATCAAGCGCGCCCCCTCTCTCTTGCGCCAGGATCGGCGCTATGCGCTGTACGTGGGCGTGCGGGCCGCCTCCACCGGCGTGGAACTGGCGACCCCGTTCTATATCCTGTACGCCACCAGCGTCTTGGGCGCGCCGCCCGCGATGGCTGGCATCTATGTCGCCTTGCAAACCTTCTCGCGTGTGCTCTCTAATCCATTTTGGGGCGCGCAGTGTACCAGGCGCAGCGACTTGTGGGTGATGAAGGCGGGCATTGCCTGCCACCTCGCCGCGGCGGCGGGTGTGCTGCTCCTGCCTCGCCTGCTGGTGTTGCTCAGTGGCGAGGCTGTCCCCTCCTGGGCCGCGTCCCTGTTTGGGTTGATCTTTTTCATCGAAGGGCTGGGCACATCCGCCGGGTCGATTGCCAACATTAGCTATCTCTATAGCATCGCCCCCGAACGCGACCGGCCCACCTACTATGGGCTGGCGAACACGCTGCTGGGGCCGCTCTATTTTCTCCCCACGTTGAGCGGCGCGCTCCTTGATCTGGTGGGATATGCGCCCATCTTTGCCGTGGCCGCCACCTCGCTGGCGCTCGCTTTCGGGCTGGCTTGCCGATTGCCCGCTCCCCACAAGGCCGCATCCGCGTCACCCGGCGCGCTTGCCAGGTAAAGCGGGAACGCCCCCCGCCGTATGCCCTTCAGCGGTGGACAGTAGCCGCGCCTTGCAGGCGCGCCAGTTACAGACTGTCCGCCCTTGAACCGTGTGCCCCCGTGGTCGCGCCCAATTCAGCAGTCGCTACTCCTTCGAGCCTGATCCCGGCCTGCCGGGCATATCCAGGCCAGGGCGCACAGTAGCCTGGATTTCCTCCGGAATATAGTAAGGCTCCTCGGTTCGCTTGCGGCGGCCATCCAGGAACCAGTCCACATCGAAATTCCTGCTCATGCCCACCATAAAGAGCAGCACCAGAAAATAGCCAAAAAAGCCAGTAAACAGACCCACGCCATACGCGCCGAACAGATCCGTGCGGGCCGGAAAGATAGCCAGGATAGCCCCGCCGCCCAACACGCCAATGATCGTCACCAGATCGCCCAACTGCACATCAGCCTTGCGATAGCGGTTGATATAGTAGACATACCAACCGATGAGGGCGCCAAAGCCCCACGCTCCGACTAGTTGAATGCTTGTCGCCGCTACGCTCTCGTCCATGATGACCCTCCCTCACAGATAGAACGACGGTCCCCGGTACTAGTCCGCTTCGCGCACAACGCGCCGACGTAGCCCCTGTTGCCAGGCTCGATATGAAAAAAGGGCGAGCACTATAGCGCCGAGAAACAGCGCCAAGGCCCACCCATTTGCCCATACGATAATCTCTGCCGCCTGGACCGCCACAGCCGCCAGCAGCGTCAGATTCCAGCCCCGTAATCCCTTCCGGCGCGTCAGCATCCCCAGCAGCCAGCCCCAGACCAACCCCAGACCTATACTACCCAGAGCCACGATGACCATTCCGACCTCCAGTAGTGACACACGAGACGGACGGTTATGCGCGCACCTGTTGCCATTATAGCATATGGAACCGCAATTGGGAACGGGGTATAGGAATTGAATTTGCGATAAAGTAGACCGTTGCCGAGTTGGCTATGATCTCCCGCCACGATGGCGGAACTGGTGACCCCTGCCATTGAACGGTTGATCCATGCGGGGGATCTACCTGAAACCAACCTCCTACAATCGAGATTCTTGCGTTCTCGCGAGCAAGGCGTAGAATAGAGGGGCGCGGGAGGTGGAGAAATATATCCCCCACCTCCGCACCGTACAGGACGGGTGACTGGGTCGGAAGCCTTTACCCGTCCTGTCTTGCTTTATCCTCACCCGTCGCTTTCTCCAATTCGGCAATGCGCTCCTGGATGCTCTGCAACTGTTCCTGCAACCAGGCCACTTGCTGCATCAGGAACCGGGCCTTCTGATGCCGCGGATAGTTCGGCTGCGGAGCATGAGGCGCCTGCCATACTGGCGGCGGAGCGCCCCAGGCTGGCGCATAGCCAAACCGCGCCCAACCCGGCACACCAGTAGCATCGTGCCAGTTGCGGTGACACCAGCCGCCACCGCGCCCCCAGCCCAAGCCGCCGCGACGACCAAAGCGGCGAAAGCGTCGGCCAAAGCGAGGGCCAGGGTTCGCATATCCCGGCTCGCTGTATCCGGCACAATAGCCGGCTTCTCTACCCGTCATGGGACCCATTCCCCTGGGTCCAGTTCTATCTCCACGTGGCATGTTAAGCCTCCCTTAGCTATGGACTATAATCAACCCAATATGCATCCCTCGGTCAAACCAGTCCCCACCGCCCGCCTCGCCGACACGCAGTCGGTGGGCCAGTTCTCGCATCTTGCTCACCCCCTTTCCATGCCAACCAGTCTGCCATTTTCGGGCTTGGCCTATCCCTACCGGATCAGATCAGAGGCCCGACCGTTCACCAGCCGCTCTACATCCTGCTTGTCCACCAAAGGGATATTCTGCGGGATGGTCAGTTTAAGCGCCGACATCGCCATACCGATTCGCAAACCAGCAGGCAGGTTGTCTTGCAAGCAGCCGTAGAGCAACCCTGCCACAAACGCATCGCCAGCCCCTAGCCGATTGACGACCTGCACCGGATGGCCGCACGCCTGATAAAACTCTCGACCATCATATGCCAGGCACCCCTCGCCCCCCCGGGTCATCACCACCGCGTCCATCTGGTAGCGCCGTTGGATGGCTGCAAGCGCCTGCTGCGAGTCTTGCGCCGATGACACATCCCCCCCCAGCAGCATGCCCATGTCCGTCTCCGTTGCCACCAATAGGTTGACCCACGGCAAGATTTCCTCGCAGGCTACGCGGGCCTCGGCGTGCGTCCAGAGCAGCGAACGATAGTTCACATCAAAGGCCACCTTGACGCCCAGCGCCCGCGCGCGTTGAGCCACCTCCCGCGCCATCACCCGGCAGGTGGGACTGAGCGCTGGGGTAATGCCGGTCAGTTCCAGCCATTCCGCACGCGCGATATAGTCCCAATCCAGTTCATCGGCCAGCAGGGTAGTGGCTGCGCTCCCGGCGCGGTCATAGATGGTCAGCAGGGGGCGTGGCGCCGCCCCCCACTGGAAGAAAAAGGTTCCTACGCGCCCCTCATCGCTCCAGACCACTCGCGAGGTATCCACCCCGAAGCAGCGGATGCCGTTCACCACCTTGCTCCCCAGAGCATGGCGAGGCAATTTGCCGATCCAGCCCGCATGCACGCCCAGCCGCTCCAGGCCAATGGCTACGTTGGACTCGGCCCCCCCGCTGTATACCCCGAACTGCTCGCAGTATTCCAGCAATTCATAGGGCGGCGGGGCCAACATGAGCATGGTCTCGCCAAGACAGACAACGCGCACATCCGAGCTTTCCGCCATCGCGCTCTCCTAGAGCAGCCCTATCTGCTGGAATGCGGCCACCATCTCTGCGCCCTTTTGCTCTTCCACAGGCAGCACGGGGGCTTTGGGATACCCCACGTCAATCCCGCGCGCATGCAGAGCCGTGTAGCAGGCGGCTTTGGTAGAGCTGGGAATATGTAGAAATTGCCGGGCCTTGTTGACCTTGAGCTGCAACTGCGCGGCCTCTTCATACTTCTTGGCCTGGAACAAGTCCCACAACTTGACCATGATCTCGGGGAAGGCGTTCGCCAGCCCAGAGACGCACCCCCTGGCCCCCGTCATCCACGCAGGCAGCGCAATCCCTTCTGTACCCACGATGAAATGAAAGTCGGGCCGATCTTCCATCGCCAGCATCAGGTGAGTCAGGTCAATATAGCTAAAGCCGCTGTCCTTGATCCCGCGCACACCCACATCCGCCAGTTTCGGCAACAACGCCGGGGTGACGGTGATACCCGACGCCTTTGGATTGTTATACACATAGACCGGCACATCCACCGCCTGCACCAGTGCGCGGAAATACGCGATTAGCGTGCGCTCGTCATGATGATAGTAGAATGGCGAAATGGACGACACGTACGGAATCCCAACGCTGGCCGCGTGCTGGGCCAACTCGACGGATTGTTCGGTAGACGCAGCGCCCACGTGGGCCACAATGGTCACGCGCCCTCGCGCCTGCGCCTGGACGATCTCGTGCACGCGCTTGCGCTGCTCGGCGCTCATCAATGGGCCAGAGCCATAGGTTCCGCAGATAAAGAGGCCATGCACGCCCTTCTCTACCTGAAACTCGACCAACCGCCCAAGTCCTTCCTCATAGACCTCGCCATCCGCGGTAAACGGAGTCGTCAATGGAGGAATAATTCCCGATAGCTGCTGAAGCATGTTTGTTTTCTACCCTTTCTTCGATGTATCTGGAGTGCCAGGGGCGGCGGGTCCCTCCTCTGCCCCCGACATTTCCGTGCCAAGTGTGTTGCGTTCTCCGCGAATGCTGCCCGCCCCCGACGGCTGCCTGACGGGCAGGCGCACCACGGCAATAGCGGCCAGCCAGGTGGTGATCGGCACAGCAGCCAACAGCCCAATGCTCGCCACCATCGTGCGCACCACCTCCTCGGCGATGATTTCCTGGCTCAACATATAGGCCAGCGGCAGCGGGCTGGTTCGCAGCAAGAGCAACAGCGGCAGCGACGCCCCGGCATACACCAGCACCAACGTGTTCACCACCGAGGCGATGTGGTCGCGACCTACCCGCATGGCGCGCCGGAACAACTCCCACGTGCCCAATTGCGCGTTGGCGCGCCGTAGCTCTTGCACCGTCGAGGCTTGCGCGATGGTCACGTCATCCAGCACGCCCAACACCCCTACGATGATTCCGGCAATCAGCAGATCGCGGATATTGAGAACCTGGGAGGTTTGCGTCTGCAAAAAAGCCGCTTCCTCAGACGCATAGCCAGTTAGCCCCGCGCCGCGCACAAACACCTGCGCCAGCACCAGAGTGAGCGCCAAGGAGATGGCCGTCCCCACAATAGCAACGCTGGTCTTGATGGACAACCCATGAGCCAGGTAAAAGCTCGCCGGAACGATCAGTAGAGCGCCAAGCAGAATCGTGAGCAGGGGATTGGCCCCCGCCGCCAGACGCGGCAGAATGTAATACAGCAGCACGACGAACGACAGCACCAACCCCAATAGCGAAGGCAGGCTGCGCCACCGGGCAACCAGCACCACGGCCCCCACGAAAACCAGGGTGATGAGCGCCAACGAACGCCAGCGCGACCGCCCTTCGATGACATAGGCTGTACTGGCCGTCGGGTCCAGGTTTTCCCGCAAGAACAAGCGGTCCCCAGGGCGATAGTGCTGCGCGTTCACCTCTGGCAGCGGCCCATTTTCCACCACAACAACTTCGCCCTGCCGAGGCCCTTCGCTGATGATCACGTCTAGTTGCTGATAGAACTGCGGCTGGCCATCATACCCCTCAACCTCGCCCTCCTGCCGGACAAAGCCCACCTCCGCTTCCAAAATCGTCTCCGGCACGGGGGCATCGTCGGGATCCTGCGCGCTGACCGGCACCAGCGCAACAGCCAGCAACACAACCGCGCACCAGAGCGCCATAACGAACCGGCGCGGCATCTTGTCTACATTTCGCCACCCCCGGCCACGGTTCATAGGTCGAGACCTCGCAATACATCCCACAGGTGTTCCATCTGGCATCTCACCGGGTTCTCTCCAATTTCAGTAACGGCCAGGCCCTGCCGCATCGCCTGAACCACTATCTCGTCATAGGGAATACGAGCCAACAAGGGAATATCCTGCTCGCGGCATAGCTTCTCTATGCGTTCCAACGCGGGCGGGTGAATATCGCTCTTGTTCACACAAACGGCTGCCGGTATGTCGAAATGCGCGGTCACCTGCAACGCCCGCTCGAGATCATGCACAGCGGACACCGTCGGCTCGGCCACCATCAACGCCAGGTCGGCGCCTGTCACCGCTGCAATCACCGGACAGCCAATACCCGGCGAGCCGTCCACCACGATCCAGTCCGCTGCCTGCTCGTCGGCCAGCAGCAACGCCTGCTGCTTGATGGTGCTCACCAGCTTGCCCGAGTTCTCCTCGCCGGGCCGCAGGCAGGCATGCACAAAGGGACCAAAGCGGGTCTGGGAATGGAACCAGTCGCCAGAATGCGCGTCCTCCAGCCGCACAGCCTCCGCCGGACATTGATAATAACAGGCAGCGCATCCTTCACACGCCGTTCCGTCTATGCGGTAGGCGCCATCTTGCTGGGCGACGGCATCATAGCGGCACACCTCGGCACAGCGCCCGCATGCCGTGCAACTCTCGGTATCAATCACGGCCTGCTTGCCCCCGTAAAAAGGCGTCTCTCGCAGGCGCGTGGGCCGAAGCAGCAATTCCAGATTGGGCGCATCCACGTCAGCGTCCACCAACACCAGCCGTTGCTCGCGGGAGATCAGATGCGCCAGGGCGGCTGTCACCGTCGTCTTGCCGGTGCCCCCCTTGCCACTCAACACAACCAGTTGCTTCATGCCGCTCCCCCTTGCGCCAACCTGTGTATGCTTCGCAACAGGCCAGCAAAGGCCACCTTGAACTCGGGATGGGCCTGCACCAAAGGGATCCCTGCCGCATAGCTGCTGGCGATCTCGCGCCGTAACGGGAGGCGCATCAGGATGGGCAACCCTGCCTCTCGGCAATATGCCTCTACGCCCTGATCTCCCGCACCGTCTTTGTTAATCACAACCCCCACCGGCAGGCTCAACACATCCCGCGCCACCTGCACGGCCATTTGCAGGTCGTGCAGGCCAAAGGGCGTCGGCTCGGCCACCAGCACGGCAATATCTGCGCCCCGCAGCGCCTCAATCACGGAGCAGGCTGTTCCGGGAGGGGCATCTTGGATCAACCAGTCGGCCTGTTCCCATCCCTCATCGCGGGCATACCGCTTGAGCGCCCGGATGATAGGGGTTGCCATCGCTTCGCCCACCTGCAACTCGCCTTGGGCAAAAGACATCCCGTCAGCCTGCCCGGACAGTATCCGGCCAATGGTCTTGGGCACCTCACGAATGGCTCCTTCAGGGCAGTGCAGCGCGCAACTGCCACACCCGTGGCACAGGTCTCCGAACACCAGCGTCTTGTCGGGGACCACCGCGATGGCGTTAAACTGGCACACCTCGGCGCAGCGCCCGCAATGCGTGCAGCGAGCTGCATCTACGAGCGGGACCATCTGCTCGACGGCCCGCTCGCTGTGAAATATCGGTTGCAGGAAAAGGGCGGCGTTCGGCTCCTCTACGTCCGCGTCGAGCAGCGCAGCGCGCCCGATTTGCTGGGCAACGAGGGCCAGGCTGGTAGCCACCAGCGTCTTGCCAGTCCCCCCCTTGCCGCTGGCAATGACTATCTTCATCTCCGATCAACCCTTCTGGTAAATGGCCCTAAAGCCG
Organism: Chloroflexota bacterium; assembly: GCA_012515695.1. Classification (GTDB taxonomy): domain Bacteria; phylum Chloroflexota; class Anaerolineae; order UBA1429; family UBA1429; genus JAAYXX01. Next base: position 4,300 of record JAAYXX010000303.1, on the reverse strand, counting down.
CCCACCGCGACCCCGGCCCATACCACCGCCCCGTCGTCCGCCTCCTGGCTTGCCGAAATCCTGGTTTACCGTCGGCGTCGACTGGGCCTGCAACTGGCCCGATTTGTACGCCTCTACCGCCTGGCGCACCGTCCCACCGTTCACCGGATAGAACACGACGCCAGCCGCCTGTAGCACCTGCATCGCGTTAGGCCCCAGGTTCCCGCTTAGAACGACCTGCGCCCCCTGCTGGATGGCGAACTGGGAAGCTTGAATGCCTGCCCCACCGCTCGCCTGGATTGCGGCATTCGACATGGCCTCTGCCTCCATTGTATCGCTATCGACCAGGATGAAAAAGGGACAGCGCCCAAAGATGGGGCTGACATCCGCTTCCAGGCTCTCCCCTGTGCTGCTCACCAAAACCTTCATGACCTTGCTCCTTTCGTGCCTGTTCTACTCGGGATCTCTAGCCGCCCCGAACAGTGGAGCAGCTAGAGAGCAATCCGGTCTCGAAGCGTCACATGCAGTCACTCACGCTGTGCGTGCAGTCACTCACGCACCAGGCGCGCGCCACACTGCGGGCATTTCTTCTCATAGCAGGGCTGGCCTGCCACATGCGGTTCGCGATGCCCACAACTGGGGCACACGCAATAGCCGCCCGGCCCGGCTGCCGCCGCGCCACCCTTGCGGCCAGCTCCACCGCTGCGACCACCATCAGCGCCACGACCACGACCTCTTCCGAACATGGTGAGAACCTCCTTCCCGGTTAACCGGGCACTACAACGCTCTTTTCACTTTGCCTCGGAAATGGGGCCTGCCGCCGGAACCTGAGCCAGTACCAGGTCGGTGATCTGGGCAAATGCGGGCACAACGCAATCCTCCACTTGCCCCTGATCGCAAAGCGTCGCAATCTGCGCGTCAATCGGGATACGCCCCAGCACGGGAACACGCAACGGCTCACAGATGGCGGACAGGTGGCTGGGGCCAAACAGGTCTATGCGCTCGCCGCAATGCGGGCAGATGGCGTGGCTCATGTTCTCCACTACGCCCAGGATCGGCTTATCAAGCTGGGCAGCCATATTCGCCGCCTTGCGTACCACCATCCCGGCCAGGTCTTGCGGCGAAGTCACCAGCACAATCCCGTCAATCGGCAAGCTCTGCATGACCGTCAAGGGCACGTCCGCCGTTCCAGGGGGCAGGTCTACCAGCAGATAATCCAAAGTGCCCCAATACACATCGCCCCAGAATTGCTTGACTGCGCCAGAGATGAGCGGCCCTCGCCAGATCACGGCGTCATCCTCATTCGGCAGCAGCAGATTGATGGACATGACCGACAGGCCCAGCTTGCTCTTGACCGGCGCGATTCCGATAGGCCCGCTGATTGGCCGCTCAGTAAGCCCAAACATCTTGGGGATACTCGGCCCGGTAATGTCGGCGTCTAGCACACCCACTCGATACCCACGGCGCGCCAACTCGACGGCCAGCATTCCAGTTACCAGCGACTTGCCGACCCCGCCCTTGCCGCTCATGATCGCCAGGACATGGTCCACCTTGTTCAGGTGCTCGGCAGCGCCCTGCTGAGTTTGCCCTTGCAGGGCCTTGCGACGCTCTTCCTCGGTCATTTCGGTCAATTGCACCTCAACCTTTGCCCCGCTATCCAGCGCAGTGTCCGCCTCCACTACAATATCTCGGACCATCCCCAGCGAGACGATATCCTTGTGCCGTTCGGGGTCCTGCACCTGCGCCAGTGCTTTGCGAATCCCTTCTGCGTTCACCAACGTATAGCCTCCAGCATAGGTGTCAGTGCAGCTTCTCAGGGTGGTCTTGCAGCCGCCCCTCGATATAGGCCTGGACGGCCTCTTCAATATCCGCCACATCCGTCACCATCAGCTTGATCCCCAGTTGCTGCATACTGGCATAGGCCCCGTACCCCATCCCCCGACAGAGCAACGCCTCGCAATCACGGATCACTTCGGCCATGCTCACATGCTTGTTGTGGCTCGCCGCATCCGTGCCGCTGTGCTGCCCAGCCGCGTGATCCTGGCTGGCGAAATGCTGATGGCCCATCTTGGCCCGCAGCTCGCGGCCCACGATTTTCCCATCCTCGACGGTCAACACCGCATACTGCGTGGCCCGCCCAAAATGCTGGCTGATCGTTCGACCATCATCTGTAACACAAGCAACTTTCATCTTTCCTCCGAGTATCATCTAGTTTGTCGGGCTGGCACCCGTCTACTGCCCCTGCTCATGCTGTCGCTGATGCGCCGCGTAAGCATCCAGGAAACGGTGCAACAACTCATCCGTGTGCTGCAGCTCTTGCACCCACTCTGCCAGATAGGCATCCCCGGCCTCGGTGAGCCGATACACGCGACGCGGGGGACCGGCTGTCTCCTCGGCTTCCTGCCAGGAAACCACCATGCCGTTTGCCTCAAGATCGTACAAAATGCGATAGATGGCGCTGATATCCGTCGGATAGCTCTCCAGGCCAAGCGTCCGCAATCCGTCCATCAGTCCATAGCCGTGATTCGGTCCATCATGCAACAACAGCAGCACGGCAGGCTCGATAAAGCGACGAATGCGGCGAGGTCGCCCTCCATGTCCGCGCGGCCCCGGCCCTCTTCCACGCCACCGCGGCATAGCTTCACCTCCTATGTGCTATACTCTATTTGTATATTGCAAATAGAGTATAGCACATAGCTAGATAAATGTCAAGGGGGTAACCCCCCTTTTTTTGGCTATCGAGAAAAGTTGCCTCAGAAGCAAGGCGAGGGTACAATGCAACTCGGTTGCAAATAGGCTGCTGCATAAGCAGGGCAGTCAAGCGACCGAGCGTTAGATCATACGGAGGCAAGCTATGGACGAGAAGCAACTACTGGAAAAGACCATCGCCTTTCATGGGCATTTCTGCCCCGGCCTGACCATCGGCTTTCGGGCTGCGCTGATCGGGTTGCGTGAACTGGGGGTGCAGCGCGCTCAAGATGAGGAACTGGTCGCCATCGCCGAAACGGACGCCTGCGGGGTGGATGCTATCCAGGTGTTGACCGGCTGCACGATGGGCAAGGGCAATCTGATCCTGCGCGACTGGGGCAAGCAAGTGTTCAGCCTGGGTCGGCGTTCCGACGGGCGCATGGTGCGGGTGGCCCTCCGTTACGAGGCGCTCAACAATCAAGACCGCGACCTGCCCGACGCCGAGCGACGCGCCGCCATGCTCGAGCGGATGCAACAGATGAGCGATGAGGAACTATTCGACGTGCGTTGGGTGGAGGGGCCGCTGCCCGAGCGCGCGCGCATCATGCACACGATACAGTGCAGCCAGTGCAAGGAAGGCGTCATGGAGGCTCGCGTTCGCCTGCGCGACGGCCAGCCGGTCTGCCCGCAATGCTATGGTCCCGACTATACCCGCTTCTGTTAGCCCGGTGATGCTGCGCTGTCTCTCTTGCCCCAACGAGAGAGAGCGCAGCACTTTTCTGGGGCCGCGCTCGCGCGCCAGCCCTATTGCTCCCAGCCGCCCACGGTCGGCTCGCCCACATACAGCAAGCCGATGCTATCGCGACGCACCATGACTACCTGCGCTGCCACCACCTCCCCGTCTGCCATCGTGACCGTTGCGCCCGTAATCGGCACAAAATCGTCACGCTGTTGCAGCACAGCCATCGCTGGCTGGGGGGTGTGGGTCAGGCGCACCGTTCCGTCCACGTGACACCCCGGCAGCGTGAGGAAAATACGGCGCGGCTGCTTTTCCACATAGCTGTACCAGCGTTTTTCGGGAGCCTCGTGTTCTGTGTTTCGCAAAACAGCCAGGTCTATGGATGTCTTGCGTACCGTGGCGCTCGGCAGAGACGTGGCAACCCGATCCGCCAACCCCACCCGGCTGATCTGCACATCATTGATGCACAGCATATCGGTCAGCGTGCTGTTCAGAATATCCAACAGGCGATCGCCATGCGTTATCAACGTGCCGCTCAACAGATGCTCGTGTGTCACCAGGGTGACCGGAACCTGATTTCCTATCATAAGGCAACCTTTGCGCGAAATTAAAAGCGTACAACACCCTATCTAGCTTACCAATATAGCCCGTTAACGAGCCGCCGAGGGTAAAGACGACATTAAATTGCTGCTACACGATTATGCGCCCCAATCGATGGATAGATGGGCGCTATTTTGACATTCTGCAACAACGATGCTACATTTTGACCCTATCGCCATCGTTCTGGCCTCAGTGAAACACCGAACTCACGCCGGTCTTGAACGCTTTGGCACTCGTATTTTCAGTGTAGATTGCAAGGAGGATGTTGGTAGTATGGCAGAGCGTGAAACCGGC